>PUPA01000222.1 GCA_003552885.1 Natrialbaceae archaeon | reverse complement strand
TCCCCTCGGGCCGGATAATAAAAACCGACACGCCTCCGGCGAACTGGTCGGGCCGAGGCGGGGCGTGGGTCCGCCGCGTCGTCTACGCTCCGTCGCGCGTGGTGCGTCCGCGTCGGTCCCGGTTCGTGTCGGATCCGGAGACGTTTCGCGGAGCCCCGGTCTTTTTGACCTCCAGTCGTGTACGGTCGAGACATGAAGTCCGTCAGGGAGGCACTCCGCGACGGTGAGCTCGAGAAGGACACCTACGACAGGCTCGTCTGCGTCGAGAGTGGCAAACCGCTGAAAACGAAGAACGATCCCGACTCGATCACGACGATCCGGTTCTGCCCGGACACCGGCAAGGAGTGGAAGGAGATCCGGTGAACTCACCGCTGGCCCCGACTCAGCGGTCGAACTTCTCGAGCAGCCGGTCGTAGAAGCCGGACTCGGCGTCCGCCGCCGGCGAGTCGTCCGCCTCGGTGGCGAGTTTCTCGACGATCAGCTCCGGCGTCGACCGCGCGAGGTGGTCTTTCACCGGCGACCGCTCGACCTCGAGTTCGCCGTCGACGAGGCCGACGGCCTCGATGCCGTCGACGGCCACCGGGAACGTCGCCGTCTCGCGGATCTCCCCGGCGAGGTGTGAGACGAACACGGCGGTCGCGCCGTTCTCGGCGAGGGCCTCGAGGACGCCCGCGACGATCTTCGCCGACGCGCCGGGTTCGGTGATGCTCTCGAGTTCGTCGACCAGCACCAGCGAGCCCGCGCCGTCGCCGGCGAGCGTCGCGAACCCCTTGATCGTCGCCTCGAAGGCGCCCGCGTCGAGGGTCCCCTGGCTCTTCTCGTGGTAGTGTACCGCCTCGAACCGCCGGAGTCGGACGTCGTCGGCGGGGACCGGGAGGCCGGCGTGTGCCAGCACGACGACGCTCGCGACCAGATCGAGCGTCGAGGTCTTCCCGCCGCTGTTGACCCCCGAGAGCAGCGTGACCCCCGACACCGCGTAGTCGACCGGATCGATCGCCTCCCGTGGCTCTTCGAGCAGCGGGGAGCGACCGGCCCGGATCGCGAAGCCGCCGTCCTCGGCGAACGTCGGCATCGTACAGCCGTACTCGCGGGCAAAGCGGGCGATCGCGTACTGCACGTCGAGCTCGAGGGCGTCGGCGACGAGCTCCTCGGCCGGCTCCCGACGTGCCGCGAGATCCGCTGCCAGCTCGCGTTTGAGCCGGGCGGCCCGCCGGTCGCGGGCGCTCGAAAGCTCCTCGCGCAGGCGGCCGACGGCCCCCTCATCGCGCTCGACGGGGAACGTCGGCTCCTCGGGGAAGATCCGACGGGAGAGGTCGGCCTCCTCGGGAGCGAGCGCGAGCGCGTCGGTCAGCCGGTCGCGAGCGGCCGCGATCGCCTCGGCGTACTCCGTGGCGAGCTCCCTCGAGAGCAGCGAGTCGACGCCCGCGCCGCGTTCGACCAGCGAGAGCAGGTCCGCGCCCTCGATCGTGACGTCGCGCTCGCGGATCGCCGACCGGAGCCGATCGTTCGCGACGCCGACGGCCGTCGAGATGGCCGCGTCGAGGTCGTCGACCGCCCCGATCAGCCGGTCGAGCTCGTCGTCCCCGGCGACGGTGCCGTCCGCGTCGAGCCGATCGAGGCCGTCCTCGAGCGCCGCGACGTCCGCGTCGGTCTCGAGGCCGGCGGCCCGGTGGACCGCGATCGACGCCCGGATCGACTCGCGGTTTCGCGCGAAGAAAGCCAGCGGGCGCTCGGGGACGACCTCGGCGGGCACCTCCAGGGCGTCGGCTCTGACCCGCACGTCGCCGTCGACGTCGACGCCGGCGAACGACTCGTCTATCGCGACCACCGTGGCGTACCCCCTGGCGAGCTCTGCGAGCCCGCGGGCGTCCTCGACCAGCTCGACGGAGAGCTCGGGGATCGCCTCCCTCGCTGCGGCGTACCGCTCGGCGTCGGCCGTCGCGAGACACCGCTCTCGCACCCGGACGTCGGCGGGCTCGACGACGGGCTCGACGCCCTCCAGGGCCGCGATCGCGTCGGGATCCGGCTCGCGGGCGATGGCCGTCCGGGAGAGCGTCTGGACCTCCTCGATCCGCGACCGACGGGGGCTCGGGTAGAACGTCTCGAGGCGGGCGGCGGCGTAGTCGGTGACGGTCAGCTCCTCGAGGACGGCCAGCAGCTCCCGGTGGACCTCCCGTGCCCGGTCGGTCGCGAGGAAGTTCCCCGGATCGTCGTGTTCGTGACGGATCGCGTTCCGGGCGATGCGGGCGGCCCGGCCCTGGCTGATCCCCGGTGCACGGGAGAGTTCGAGCACGTCGCCCCGCCGGAGGGCGTCCATCGGGTCCTCGAGCTCGGCGAGCGCCCGGGCCGTCTTCTCGCCGACCCCCGGAATCGACTCGAGTTCCATCGACCGGACGATTCCTCCCGCACGTCAAAAACCCCCCGCCCGGAGGAAAGCTTTTACCACCGCCGGGAGAGCCACCGGCTATGACGACCGCGAGTGAAGACGGCGAGCCGGCGGTGCCGATCGTCTGTCCGGAGTGTGAGACGGAGGCACGGATCCCGCTAGGGGAGCTGGCCGACACGCTCGACCGTCACAACGCCGACCGCCACGACGGTAGGGAGGTCGCCCGGGTCGATCCCGCCGTCGCCGACAGTTTGGCCGACCTGGTCGCGGCCGATCTCGGCCTGCTCGAGGGCGGCTAGTCGACGCTCCGGGCCCGATCGGCGTCCGTCTCCCCCGGAGACGACTCGTCGGCGAGCCACCGCTCGCCCCAGCAGGCAATCTCCTCGAAGACGGGCTCCAGGGAGGTGCCCTTCTCCGTGAGGCTGTAGTAGGTCGCGATCGGCGCGTCCTCTTCTATCCGCCGGTCGACAAAGCCCATCTCCCCGAGGTCGTCGAGCACCCGCGAGAGGGTGCGGGCGTTCGCGCCCGTCGATCGTTTGAGCTCGTTGAACCGCTGTTCGCCGCTCTGGAGTTCGTGAAGGACGGCCAGCCGCCACCGGGATCCGATCCGCTCGATCGATTCGACCACGGGGCAGAGCTCGTCGCCCTCGTCAGTGGTCTCGAGCCTCGAGGAGTGGGATGCCATCGATCGGACCGACGGCTCCTGCGGTCAAAAGCGGTTCGCCGGCTGCCGGCCGTCGATCCCGGGGCCGACTGACGTCCGCCGGCTGACCGGCCGCCACACTTTACGGGGGTGGCTCCTTCGGTCGAACCGATGATCGACGTCGAGGGGCTCCGGAAGGAGTACGGCGAGTTCACCGCCGTCGTCGACAGCACGTTTGCGGTCGATCGTGGGGAGGTGTTCGGCGTCGTCGGCCCGAACGGCGCCGGCAAGACGACGACCCTGAAAATCCTCGCCGGCCTGATCGAGCCGACCGCCGGCACCGCCCGGATCGCCGGCCGACAGCCGGCTGATCCCGCGACCCAGCGTGAACTCGGCTTCCTCCCCGAGGAGTCCCCGCTGTACGAGGAGATGACCGCAGTCGGCTACCTCGAGTTCTTCGCCGACCTCTATGACGTGCCACGCGAGCGCGCCGCCGAGCGGATCGGGGCAACGCTCGACCGCCTCGAGCTCGACCACCGCGACCGTCGGATCGGCAACATGTCGAAGGGGATGAAACGCAAGGTCGCGATCGCCAGGGCGCTCGTGAACGACCCCGAGGTGGTGATCTTCGACGAGCCCGCCTCCGGACTCGACCCGCTGACGACCAACTACGTCGTCGAGTTCACCCGCGAGCTGGCCGCGGAGGGAACGACCGTCCTCTTCAGCGCACACAACCTCTTTCACGTCGAGAGCGTCTGTGACCGGATCGTCATCATGGCCGAAGGCGAGATCGTCGCCCGCGGGACGATCGAGGGGATCCGCGAACGTCACGGCGGCACGGAGTATCACGTCCTCGCGACCGTCGACGCCGGCGACGGGATCGTAGACGACGGCGTCTACCGACACGTCCTCGGCGGGATGGCGGAGGTAGACCGCCTCCGGACGGCCGTCGAGCGCGATGGCGGGGAGGTGATCGACATCCGGACGCACACGCCGAGCCTCGAGGAGATCTTCCTCGAGGTCGCCGGCCGGCAAGGGAGCGAGGCGTGAGCCTGTCGCGACCGGGTGAGAGGGGCTCCGACCGTCTTCGATCCGCCGTCGCCCGTCTCCGCGCCGGCGGCGTCCGGACGGTCCGGATCGCCCGCTGGGAGCTGACGAGAAGCGTCGAGACGGTCGATCGGCGGACGGCCGTCGCCCTCCTCGTCGTCCTGCTTCTCGCCGGCTCCGGGGGCCTGGTGGCCGTCGATCGGGGAATCGGGCTCGAAGACGGCATCTACCGCGCCGGAGTCGTCGACGACGGCCCGTACGCCGAGGTCGCCGCGGGGAGTGACCGGTTCGTGGTCGTCGAGACGGCTCCCGACGAGTTCCGACGCGGCGAAGCCGACGTCGACCTCCTCGTAACCAGCACCGGGGAGCTCGTCCCCGCGGACACCGAGACGGGACGGGCGGCGGCCGGCGCCTACCGCGAGGCGGTCGAGGACCACAACGAGGCGCTGATGTCCCTCGAGTCGGATCCGGCGGCGGCGTACCCGGTGCTCGTGACCGTCGAGTACCGTCCGCGTGTGTCGTTCGACGGGGAGGGGACGCCGGCCGGGGGAGAGAGCACGTCCGACGGGGACGACGGGACGTCGGCTGGGGAGGAGAGCACGTCCGATGGAGAGGGGAAGCCGGCCGAGGAAGAGAGCACGTCCGACGGGGACGACGGCCCGTCGACCGACGACGCGTCCCTCGGCGTCCCCGACGTGGGTGGTGGTCTCGAGGGGACCGACCGTCCCAACTCCCCGGGCGCGCTCTCGCCGCCGTTTCCCTTCGAGTCGCTCGTGCTCGCGTTCCTGTTCGTCGTGCCGATGAACGTCGTGATACAGGCGTACGGCTCGACGATCCTCGACGAGCGGATCGGTCGACGGGGGGAGCTGTTGCTCGTCTCGCCGGCCTCGCCGGGAGAGATCGTCCTCGGCAAGAGCCTGCCGTACGCGCTCGGGCTGGTCGCGATCGTCGTCGTGATCGCTGCGGCGATCGGTGGCGGGCCGATCTCGGTCGCCGCGACGGTGCCGCTCGCGCTCGCCTTCCTCTCCGCGACGTTCGTCGGCGCGATGCTCGCCCGCTCGTTCAAGGAGCTGACGTTCGTGACGGTGGCGATCAGCGTCGGGCTGACGACGTACGTCTTCGTGCCGGCGGTGTTCGCGGACGTGACGCCGATCGCGCTCGTCTCGCCGCTGACGCTCGTCGTCTGGGAGCTGAGCGGCGATCCGGTCGCCATCGGTCAGTATCTGTTCTCGACTGCGCCGTTCTATCTCGGGAGCGCCGTCTGTGTGCTGTTCGGGCTCGGTCTCTACCGCGAGGAGGACATGTTCGCCCAGAAGCCGGTGCCGGCGAAGGCGCTCGACGCGCTCTCGGTCCGGCTGGGCGGCTATCCCTCCGTCGCCGTCCTCCCCGTCCTCTTGCTCCCGTTCGTCTTCGGGGCCCAGCTGCTCGCGGTCTCGCTTCTGTTCGTCGTCCCCGAGGCCGTCGCCCTCCCCACGTTGATTCTGATCGCCGCGGCGATAGAGGAGCTGGCAAAGAGCGTCGGCGTCTACGCCGGCTTCGCCCGCTCGCGCTTCGAGCCGTCCCTCGGGCTCGCCGCCGTCCTCGGGACGCTCTCGGGGGTCGGCTTCTTCCTCGGGGAGAAGCTCACCCACGCCGTCCAGTTCGTCGGCCTCCGGGAGCTGTTCGTCGGCCAGGTCGTCTTCGGCCCCGAGCTCGCCGGCGGGCCGGCGCTTCTCGCCGCGCTCGTGTTCGCGCCGCTGGTCCTCCACGTGCTCACGGCGGCGGTCGCGGCGATCGGCGCGAGCCGCGGACGGGCCGGCTACGCCGTCGGGCTCTGTCTCGCGACGCTCCTCCACGCGGCGTACAACCTCGGGGTGATCACGCTTGTCGCGTGATCGGCGGGAAGGCGCCGACGGCTCGGCCTCCGCCCGCGCGCGGTGGGCGCTCGTCCGTCGGGAGCTCGCCTCCCTGCGTTCGGAGAAGACGATCCTGCTTGCGATCTCGATCCAGCTGTTCATCGCCGGCTTCTCCTCGTTTCTCGTCGTCGGGCTCGTCGCGATGTACGACCCCGCGGGGGTCGAGGAGTACGAACTCGAGGTCGCGGTCACCGGCGAGGACCGCGACGCGCTCGTCGCCGTGGCCGAGGACAGACCGGAGCTCTCCGCCCGGAGCGTAGACCGGGGGACGGCCACGGAGGCGTTCGAGGCCGGCGGCGTGGCGGCCGTCCTCGACGCGAACCGGGACGGTGACGGGCGGCTCGTCGTCCGGGTCACCGCCCCCGAGGGCGGCCTCGAGACGACGCTTCTGATCGTCCAGCTGCGGGAGACCCTCGAGACCGTCGAACACACAGAGCGCGTCGAACGCGCCGACCGGCTCGAGAACCCGCCGCTCGATCCGCCGGACGGGGGGCAGGCCAGCCCGTACGTCGAGTTCACTTACACCGTGTTGCTCCCGCTTTTGCTCTTCTTGCCCGCGTTCGTAAGCGGCTCCATCGCGGTCGACTCGACGAGCGAGGAACGCCGGCGGGGCACGCTGGAGCTTCTGTGTGTCGGCCCGCCGTCGCTCGGCGACGTCGTCGAGGCGAAGCTCCTGGCTGCGGCCGTCCTCGCGCCCTTGCAGGCGGCCCTCTGGCTCTCCTTGCTCGTGGCCAACGGGATCGCCGTCGCGAACGTGACGGCGCTCGTCCTCCTGGTCGCCGGGCTCGCCGCGCTCGTCGTCTCGGCCGGCGTCAGCGTCGCCCTGTTCGCGTCGGATCGTCGGGAGGCCCAGCTGCTTTACTCCGGCGGGCTCGTCGCCGCGCTCGTCGTCGCCGCACTCTTCCCCCAGCATCCGGCGAACGTGATCGCACGGCTCGCGGTCGGCGCGCCGACGGCGACGACGTGGCTGCTCGTCTCCGCGATCTGCGTCGCCGGGATCGGCGCGGTCCTCGCGCTTCGGGCGGGCGTCCGCCGCTTGGGGCCGGAGGGGCTCTGACGCTCAGAGGATCGCGAGCAAGACGGCGAGCGAGAGGCCGCTCGCGGCGAGGAAGGCGAGGGAGACGACCACGACGGGGAGGACGCCGGCGTCCCGCAGCGCGGAGAGTCGGATCTCGGTTCCCAGGCCGACGAACGCAACCAGGAACAGCCAGCCGTAGGCCGTCTCGATCAGCGCCTCCTGGCTCGCGGTGAGGACACCGGTGCTCGCGACCGCCACGAGCGCGAGAAAGCCGAGGACGAACGTCGGGAAGCCGTCGAGGACGGCGCGGGCCGTCGAGGAGTCGCGTCCGCCCTCGCGGGCGTAGTAGGTCGCGTACGCGAGGACGACCACGCCGATCAGCGCGTTCCGGGCGAGTTTGGTCATCGTCGCCCACTGGCCGGCGAGTTCGGAGTGGGCGAAGCCGACGGCGACGACCGGTCCGGTCGAGAACATACTGACGCCCGCCCAGATTCCGAACACCGGCCCGGAGAGCCCGAGGGTGTCGCCGACGACCGGGTAGACGACGAGCGTGACCGCGTCGAAAAGCAGGATCGTCGCGGCCGCGTAGGCGACGTCCCGCTCCCTGGCGGAGATGGCGCCGGCGACGCCGGCGACCGCCGAGACCCCACAGATGCTCGCCCCCGCGGCGAGCAGCGAGCCGAGCCGGCCGGCGAGCCCGAAGACGTTCCGCGAGAGGAGCTCGACCGCGAGGAGGGTGAACGCGGCCGTCCCGACGACCACGCCCAGCACGGACGGACCGATCTCCAGGACCGTCCCGACGCTGACGAGCGCCCCCATGAGGACGATGCCGGCGACCAGGAACCGGCCGTGGGTCTCGACGCCCGGACGGACGGGCTCGGGAACCCCGACGGCGTTCGCGAGGACCAGCCCGAGCAGGATCGCGAGAAACAGGGCATTGATACCCAGCAGGGGGGCGAGCGCGTCGGCGAGGGCCGCACCGACGAGGAGAGCGGCCACGCCGGGCAAGAGGGCGACCGACCGACGCCGTTGGGCTCTCATCGCGCCCGAACGCGGTTTCGGCGCGGTCGGTGTCGCTCCGTCCGGATTCCACGGCTCATCGGTCGAACGGTCCCCGGGGGGGAGTATACGGCTGTCGGTTCCGGCCGCCGTCACCCTGTGGGTACGGACCGGACCCGAGCGGACCTGGCTGTCGGGATTACTTCGCGCCGCCCGAGATCACCTCACGCCGGCTTCGAGGCGTTCTTCCAGGCGGTTTCTCGCTTCGGTCCGGCGTCTGTGAGAACAGTCGGGTCCGTCGTCGGTGAACTCGACGCCGACCTCGTCGACGGTTCGCCGGTAGATGTTGGTCCGGCGACCCTCCTCGGAGAGACGCCGCCCCTCACACTCCAGTAAGCCGGCGTCGACGAGCTCTTCGATCCGGCGATAACAGGTCGCGATCGGGATCTCTATGTCCTCGCTCAGAGCCTGTGCGGACTTCGGCGTCCCCGCCGCACAGAGGATCTCCGCGCTGTACTTGCTCCCGAGCGCGGATAGCACGGTCCGCGCGTCGGATTCCTCGGTCGCTGCCCAGCCACCACGTGCCATTGTATCCATACGTTTTCAACTATCAAAATTGAATCTTCCGGCCGTTCGATCGGTCAGTATCGCTCTATCTCCGGGGAGGGGGGGACGCCGGCCGCGGGCCCGTTCCGGGGGAGCGGACCCATGCTGGCGCCGTCCGCGGTCGGATGGTCGGTCCATCCGGCAGGCGTCGGTACAGGTTAGAACGCATTAAAGCTTACGAAAGAATAAGAGAAATTAACTCGCTATCGGTCGCTCGCCCGCCCGCCGACGTCGGGACGACACGCGTTTTACCCGTCGGGACGTACGGCCGCCTATGGAGGTCGCGATCGTGACCGTCGGGGACGAGCTACTCGTCGGGCGGACGACGAACACGAACGCCGCGTGGCTCTGTGAGCGCCTCGACGGACGGGGAGTGGCCGTCGAGCGCGTCACGACGGTCCCCGATCGGGTGGCCGACATCGCCCGCGTGGTAAACGAGTACCGCGCGGAGTACGACGCGGTGATCGTCACCGGCGGCATCGGTCCGACCCACGACGACGTCACGATGGACGGCGTGGCGGCGGCGCTCGGCCGTCCCCTGCGCGAGGACGAACGCGTCCTCGAGTGGCTCGAGGAGGAAGGCGGCTACGCCCGCGAGGAGCTCACGGAGGGGACGGCGGCGATCCCGGAGGGGGCCCGTCCGCTGCACAACACGGTCGGCGTCGCTCCCGGGGCGGTCCTGGAGGGGGTCTACGTGCTCCCCGGCGTCCCCTCCGAGATGCGGGGGATGTTCGAGACGGTGGCTCCGGAGTTCCGCGGCGAGCCCGTCCACCGCGAGGTCGTCGTCGCCGCCGAGCCCGAGAGCGCACTCCTCGACCGGCTCGAGACGCTGCGCGATCGGTTCGACGTGGGCGTGGGAAGCTACCCCGGCGAGTCGGTGCGGATCGAGATCCGAGGAACCGACGAGACGGCCGTGAGGGAGGCCGCCGCGTGGCTCGACGCGCGCGTCGAGGGGCCCCGACGGTAGCTCAGCGGTAGAGGTACGCGATCCAGACGGCCGCGAGCGCGATCGAGAGGGCGAGGACGCCCCAGCCGACGATCGACATCGGCAACGCGGGCTCGGCATCGAGGACGTAGCGCAGTTCGTGCATACTCGACGGTCCGGACTCGCTCCCCTTAACCTTTCAGAAAGGTCTCGGTCAAGGCTTTTGAGCCGCCCGGTCGTACTCCGATCCGATGGAGATCGTGGAGGCGCTGTCGGCGGACGCCGGAACGACCTGTCTGGTCGGTGCGGGCGGGAAGAAGACGACCCTCTACGCCCTCGCCGGGCGGCTCGATCGGGCCGTCCTGACGGCGACCGTCCGGATCCCGATCTTCGACCGGCGGGTCGCCGCGCTCTGTGTGACCGACGAACCATCGGCGGCCGTCTGGGACGGTCCGTTCCCGCTCGGACTCGTCTCCGAGCGCGAGGGGGATCGCTACCTGGGCTACGACACCGGGACGGTCGACGACCTCGCGGCGACCCACGACGGACCGATCCTGGTCAAAGCCGACGGCGCCCGGACGCGGGAGCTGAAAGCCCCCGGGGAACACGAACCCCAGCTGCCGTCGACGGCCGACGTCGTCGTCCCCGTCGCGAGCGTCCACGCCGTCGGCCGGCCCCTCGGGGAGGAGACGGTTCACCGGCCCGAGCGGGTGGCCGCACTGACCGACCTCTCGGTCGGCGATCCGATCACCCCGGCGGCCGTCGCGACAGTTCTCGCGAGCGAGCACGGCGGCTTGGAGGGCGTCCCCGACGGGGCGACCGCGATTCCACTCCTCAACAAGGTCGACGACGCCGACGACGAGCGCATCGCCCGGGAGATCGCACGGACGATCCTCGCGAGGGCCGACGTCCCGCGCGTCGTCCTCGCCAGAATGGCCGACGCGGAGGTCGTCGACGTCGTGACGGGGGTCGACTGATCCGACCCGCGGACGGGGGACTCGTTGCCTGGGGGATCGTCATCCCTCGAGGGCCGCCGCCGCACGCGCTAGCTCCTCGCGGGTGTTGACGTTCCGGAAGGTGTCCGGGTCGGCGTGTGTCTCGACGGCCGGCTCGTCGACCACGACGTACTCGAGCTCGAACAGGGCGTCGAGGATCTTCCGTTCGCCACGGTCGAGCGCCGCCGCGCAGGCGTCGGCCATCGCGTCGGCGCGATAGACCGCCTGGGTCGTCTGGAACCACCGGTCTTCGAGTCGTGGGACGGCCGCGTCGTGGCCGCCCGCCCGCTCGAAGAGGTACGCGAGGAAGTCGGGGTCGACGAACGGCATGTCACAGGCGACGACGGCGGCGTACCTGCCCTCGGCCGCCTGGAGCCCGTCGTGAATTCCCGCCATCGGCCCCCGGTCGGCCTCCTCGTCGAACGCGAACCGGACGGCGTCGGGGTAGCCCTCCATCGCCCCTTCGATCGCCGCCCGCTGGTCGGCCCGGCAGTTGACGACGACCTCGTCGACGACCGGCTCGAGGCGGTCGGCGACCCGC
>PUPA01000249.1 GCA_003552885.1 Natrialbaceae archaeon | reverse complement strand
CGCCGACGACGATCGTCGGGAGCGGGGCCCGGGTGAACCCCTCGACGAGGACGACGTCGAACCCGCGGCGACGGAGCCGGCCGAGGGCGGCCTCGAGCGCCCGTAGCTCGCGGCCCTCGGCCGTCGACGGGTCGGCGTCGAACAGCCACCCCACGTCCGGCCCGGCGGGGGGCTCGCGTTTCCCGCCCGTCTCGACCTCGAACGTCGTCCCCGGGGTGATGCCGACGACGGCGTCGGCGCCGGCCGCCCGGTGGCGGTGGGTGTCTTTACCCGGGGTGTCGACCTCGATCGCGTGGTGGATCGACTTCACAGTCCCCACACGCCCACACTCGAGGAGGCGCGGGACCAGCCGCTCGATCAGCGTCGTCTTCCCAGCGTCGCTCGGCCCGGCGACGCAGACCACCCGGAGGCCGTCGCGTTCGTCCATGTCGGATCCTTCGATCCCCGGTTGACCTAACGTTCACGCACCGGAGGTCCACCGGCGGCGGCTCACTCCCGGTCGAAGAAGGCGAGGTCGTGGACCCGGGAGACGTCGGTGAGCTCCGGGTGGAACGCCGTCGCCACCACGGGCGGGTCGCGGACGGCGACAGCCCGGCCGTCGTGTTCGGCCAGCACCTCGACGCCGTCACCGACCTCGTCGATCAGTGGCGCCCGGATGAACACGGCCGGGAACGGCTCCTCGAGGCCGGCCACCTCGAGGCGCGTCTCGAAGCTGTCGACCTGACGGCCGAAGGCGTTCCGGTCGACCGTCACGTCGATAAGCCCGAGCGTGTCGACCCGGGGATCGCCGGCGTCGCGCGCGGCGACGATCAGCCCGGCACACGTCGCGAGCAGCGGCTTTCCGGCCGCGACGTGGTCGACGATCTCGGTGTCGATCCCCTCCCGGCCGAGGAGCCGCGAGATGGCGGTCGACTCCCCCCCGGGCATCGCCAGCAGGTCACAGTCGGGGACCACGCCGGCGGTCCGGACCTCGTGGACGTCGACGCGCTCGCCGTGACGGGCCGCGGCGCGCTCGATCGCCCCGGCGTGTTCGGCGACATCGCCCTGGACGGCGATCACGCCGGCGGTCAGGACCATCGCTCAGACGCCACGCCCCTGGAGGCGTCGCTCCTCCGGGATGTCGGCGTTGGCCTCGCCTTTCATCCCTTGGCCGATGCCCTCGGCGATCCCGGCCAGCCGTTCGGGATCGTCCCAGCCGTTCACGGCGTCGACGATCGCCTCGCCCATCGCCTCGGGGTGCTCCGCGCCGAAGATGCCGCTGCCGACGAAGATGCCGTCACAGCCGTGGTGCATCATCAACGCGGCGTCGGCGGGGGTGGCGATGCCGCCGGCCGCGAAGTTCACCACCGGCAGCCGGCCCATCTCCGCGGTCTCGTGGACCAGCTCGGCCGGTGCCTCGTGCTCCCGGGCCCACGCCGCTCGCTCCTCGTGGTTCATCCCCACGAGCGTCCGGATCGCGCCTTTGATGTTGCGCTGGTGGTGGACGGCCTGGTTCACGTCGCCGGTGCCGGCTTCGCCTTTCGTGCGGATCATCGCCGCGCCCTCGTCGATCCGCCGGAGGGCCTCTCCGAGGTTCCGTGCGCCACAGACGAACGGCGCGGTGAACTCGCGTTTGTCGATGTGGTAGGCGTCGTCTGCGGGGGTGAGCACCTCGCTCTCGTCGATCATGTCGACGCCGATCGCCTCGAGGATCTCGGCTTCCTTGGTGTGGCCGATCCGGGATTTGCCCATCACCGGGATCGACACCTCCTCGATGATCTCCCGTATCTCGCCAGGGTCGGCCATCCGGGCGACGCCGCCGCGCTTTCGGATGTCCGCCGGGACGGCCTCCAGGGCCATCACCGCGACGGCGCCGGCGTCCTCGGCGATCCGGGCCTGTTCCCTGTCGACGACGTCCATGATGACTCCGCCCTTTTGCATCCGCGCGAAGCCACGTTTGATCAGATCGGTGCCACGACGGAGCTCTTCGAGATCAGTCGTCCGCGACATACTCGGTCCCGGGTGTTCGATGGCTTAATGTCCACCGGTGGCGGCACGGACGGCCGCCAGGACGTAGCACATTCCTGACAATCGGCGACGGAAACGGACAAGTGTGACACGTCCCGAGTGGAGGGCATGTCGGAGACGACGGCGACGAACGACGGAATCACCGCCAGCTACCGGGAAACCGAGACCGAACGGCTGCTCGTTTTCGATCGGGAGGGCTCGACGGCGGCGGTCGCACAGAACCTCGACGGCTACGCGATGGTGAAGGTGCGAACCGGGGCCGACGGCGACGAGCTCGAACGGTACTACGGCTTCGATATGGCACTCGACCACGTCGCCGAGCTGCTCGGGGTCGGACCGCACGAGCTTCCGGTCCCGGAGCCGGCGAGCGACATGGGGATGTGACTGGCTACGGCCGACGAGCGACGTGGAGAGGTGACCGGCTACGGCCGACGAGCGACGTGGCGTCAGATCGCCGGTCGCGTGGCCCGGACCGGCGTCGGCCGACCGTTCGCATGGTTTAAGGCCGCCGTGACTGAGTTCGAGGTATGAGTGACCAGAGCCAGGAGCTCGGGATCACCGAGTCGAAAGCACACAGGCCCGGCGAGTGGTACGCCGAGGTCGTCAGGAAGGCGGGGCTGGCGGATTACGCCCCGATGGGCGGGTTCATCGTGACGAAGCCGCGTGGCTACGCGCTGTGGGAGGCGCTCCAGGGGACCCTCGACGGCTGGTTCAAAGACACCGGCGTCTCGAACGTCTACTTCCCGATGTTCATCCCCGAGTCCTACTTAGAGCGCGAGAAGGACATCGTCGAGGGGTTCGATCCGGAGGTCGCCTGGGTCACCCAGGGCGGTCACGACGAGCTCGAAGAACGCCTGGCCGTCCGGCCAACCAGCGAGTCGATCATCGCGCCGTATATGGCCCAGTGGGTCCGCAGCCACCGCGACCTGCCCCTCCGGCTCAACCAGTGGTGTTCGGTCGTCCGGTGGGAGGCGACGGACACGAAGCCCTTCTTCCGCACGAAGGAGTTCATGTGGCAGGAGGGCCACACCGCCCACGAGACGAGCGAGGACGCCTGGGCCGAGGTCTGGACCAGGCTCGGCCAGTACGAGCGGGCGTTCGAGGAGCTGCTCGCGATCCCGGTGCTCCGGGGGAAAAAGCCCGACCACGACAAGTTCCCCGGCGCGGACACGACGACGACCGTCGAGGCGTTGATGCCCGACGGCAAGTCCGTCCAGGGGGCGACCTCCCACCACCTCGGTCAGTCGTTCGCGGAGGCGTTCGACATCACCTTCGCCGACGAGGAGGAGGTCGAACGGACGGCCTACACGACGTCGTGGGGGCTCTCCTGGCGCGCTCTCGGTGCGCTCATCATGACCCACTCGGACGACCAGGGGCTGGTGCTCCCGCCGACGGTCGCGCCGACGCAGGTCGTCGTCGTCCCGATCTGGCAGGAGGACACCCGCGAGGCGGTCCTCGAGTACGCCGACGGGATCGCCACGGCGCTCGAGGACGCCGACGTCCGCGTCGAACTCGACGACCGCGACGAGCGAAATCCCGGCTTCAAGTTCAACGAACACGAGCTCAACGGCGTCCCCCTCCGGATCGAGGTCGGTCCGAACGAGGTCGACGACCGGGAGGTCACGCTCGTCCACCGGCCGGACAACGAGAGAGCCGTCGCCGGCCGGGCGGACGTCGCGGAGACGGTCGAAACACACCTCGAGACGATCTACGCGAAGCTGTACGCCGCCGCCGAGGAGCGTCTCGAGGAGAACGTCCGGACGGCCGACAGCCCCGAAGAGATCATGGGGACGGTCGGTCGGTACGGAGGGTACGTGAAGGTGCCGTGGTGTGGCGACCCAGCCGACGAGGAGGAAATAAAGGAGAAGGTCTCGGCCGAGATCGTCATGCAGCCGGTGGTCGACGACGGCGGTCGGAGCGCCGGCGAACCCGAACGGCCCCCCGAGGGCACCGAGTGTGTGATCTGTGGCGAGCCGGCCGACCAGTACGCATACTTCGCGAAGTCCTACTGATCCCGCCGGACGTCCTGGCTCCCGTCTCGTCGGACGTCCCGGCTCCCGTCTCGTCGGACGGCTCACCGCCCGGCTCCGGCCCCCTCTCCCCTGCTCGCGGTGCGCGATGGATACGCCCCGGCGGGAACGTTCATTATTACCTAAACGATTAGGCCCGGAGGATTTGTTATTGGACCCCGATAGTGCGATCGTGGTGTCCGTCGCCGGATCGCCCGACCCTGTGGCGGGCACTACGAGCCTCTGACATTTTGGGCGGGGCGGGGACCGGTCCGCTCGAACGCCCTGTAACACACCGGACGTCGTCCAGCCGCGCGTCGGACGCCGTAACACACCGAACGGACCCCGTTCGGTCCGGTCGGGCGTCACTCCCGTTCCGTGCCGGACGGACTCCCGACCGCGGTCGAGAACTAACGTTCGTTATATATATACAATCCTTGCAACCTTATATATGTATGTAGTACACTTAGTCATTATGGGCCACACTCTTATAAGAGCCGTCGCTACCGTCTAGTATGTCACAGCCACACATAGACTGGGGCGGCGCGTCCTCGGGGGGACTCGCCGACCCGGAGGACGCCCGCGCCAGCTGCGGCGTCGGCGTCGTCATGGATTTAGACGGCGGGCGGAGCCACGCCGTCGTCTCCGACGGCCTCGAACTGCTCGTAAACCTCGAACACCGCGGCACCACCGGCGCCGAGGAGGACACCGGCGACGGCGCCGGAATCATGCTCCAGCGCCCCGACGCGTTCTTCGACGCCGTCCTCGACGTCTCCCTCCCGGAGACGTACGCGGTCGGCTCGCTGTTTTTCCCCACCGACGTGGACGCCCGCTCGCGACTCGTCGAACTCACCGAGAACGTCTTCGCCGACTACGCCCTCGAACTCCTCGCCTGGCGGGACGTGCCGACGGACAACGAGGGGCTGGGGGAGACCGCCCTCGCCTCCGAACCCGACGTCAGACAGTGTTTTCTCGCCCCCACCGACGACTGCGAGGGGGAGGCGTTCGACCGCCGGCTGTACGTCGCCCGCCGGGCCCTGGAGAACGCCGTCTCCGCGGATGACTTCGACGGCGCCGAGCGCTTTTACGTCTGCTCGCTCGACGCGAAGACCGTCGTCTACAAGGGGCTGCTCAAGGGCGAACAGGTACCGACGTACTACCCCGATCTGACCGACGAGCGGATGCTGTCGACGTTCGTGCTCGTCCACGAGCGGTTCTCGACGAACACCCTCGGCGCCTGGCACCTCGCACACCCCTACCGGAACGTCATCCACAACGGCGAGTTCAACACCATCCAGGGGAACGTAAACTGGATGCGCGCCCGCGAAAGCGACCTCGAGAGTGCGGTCATCGACGACCTCGACGCCGTCAAGCCGGTGATCGCCGACCCCGACCAGTCGGACACCGCGAGCGTCGACAACGCCCTCGAACTGCTGATGCAGGGCGGACGCGACCTCCCACACGCCCTCCGGATGCTCGTCCCCGAGGCCTGGCGGGGCGACGACGCGATGCCCGAGGACCGAAAGGAGTTTTATGACTTCCACGCCTCGCTGGTCGAGCCCTGGGACGGGCCGGCGCTGGTCGCCGCGACCGACGGCGAGCGCGTCGGCGCCGTCCTCGACCGAAACGGCCTCCGGCCCTGCCGGTACGAGATCACTGCCGACGACCGGCTGGTGATGGCCAGCGAGGCGGGCGCGCTCGAACACGACCCTGCCGAGGTCGTCGAGACCGGCCGGCTCCAGCCCGGCCAGCTCTTTCTCGCCGACCCGACCGAGGGGCGGGTGATCCCCGACGAGGAGGTGTTCGACCGGCTCGTCGACGATCGGTACGGCGAGTGGGTCGACCGCGAGCAGCTCCGTCTCGAGGAGTTCGCTCCCGCCGATCCGACGCCGCGGGCGTCGGTGCCGGACCTCCGCGAGCGTCAGGCCGCCTTCGGCTACACCCACGACGAGCTCGACAACCTCGTCGAGCCGATGGCCCGGAAGGGGAAAGACCCCGTCGGCTCGATGGGCGACGACACGCCGCTGTCTGTGCTCACCGAGTTCAACCGGCCGCTGCCCTCGTACTTCAAGCAGCTGTTCGCCCAGGTGACCAACCCGCCGCTGGATTACATCCGCGAGGAGCTGGTGACGAGCCTCGAGAGTCGTCTCGGCAATCAGCGAAACCTGCTCGCCGAGAGCCCCGAACACGCCCGCCAGCTCGTCTGTGACTCCCCCATCCTGACCGACGCCGAACTCGAGGCGATCCGGGAGTGTACGGAGAACGGCTTCACGGCGGCGACCGTCGATCTCACTTACGAGCCGACGGCCGAGGAGTCGGGTGTGGAGCTCGAGGCGGAGGTCGAGCGCGTCCGCGCGGAGGCCGTCGCGGCCATCGAGGACGGCCACGACGTCGTGATCCTCTCGGATCGAGCTGTCGGCCCCGACCGGGTGGCGGTCCCGAGCCTGCTCGCGACCGGGGCGGTCCACCACCACCTCGTGCGGGTGGGACTTCGCAGCCGCGTCGGGCTCGTCGTCGAGTCGGCCGACCCCCGCACGGTCCACCAGTTCGCGACGCTGATCGGCTACGGCGCCGGCGCGGTCAACCCGTATCTCGCCTTCCGGACGATCGAGGACGTCACCGCCGGCGCCGACGGCGCGGAGCTCGAGGAGGCGATCGACGCCTACGTCGGCGCCATCGAGGACGGGCTGTTGAAGACGATGGCGAAGATGGGGATCTCGACCGTCGAGAGCTACCGCGGGGCCCAGATCTTCGAGGCCGTCGGCCTCGACGCCGACCTCGTCGCCGACTACTTCGAGGGCACGGAGAACCGGACCGGAGGGATCGGCCTCCCGGAGATCGCCGAGGACCTCAGAGAGCGCCACGCCGTCGCCTACGGCACGGACGACCCCGATCTCGAGCGCCAGGGGGAGTTCGAGTTCCGCTCGGGGGGGATCCACCACCAGTGGAACCCAAAGACCGTCGGCACGCTCCAGCAGGCGGTCCGGTCGGGCGACTACGACCGGTACCGGGAGTTCGCCGCGATGATAAACGAACAGAACGGACAGCTCCAGACCCTGCGTGGACTCCTCGAGTTCGACTCCGATCGAGACCCCGTGTCCGTCTCGGAGGTCGAGCCCGTCGCCGACATCGTCAGGCGGTTCTCCACGGCGGCGATGAGCCTCGGCTCGCTGTCGCCGGAGGCCCACGAGAACAACTCGATCGCGATGAACCGGATCGGCGGCAAGTCGAACTCCGGGGAGGGCGGCGAGCCGCCCGAACGCTTCGACACCGAACGGGAGTGTAACGTAAAACAGGTCGCCTCCGGCCGGTTCGGGGTCACCTCGACGTACCTCTCGAGTGCCGACGAGCTCCAGATCAAGATGGCTCAGGGGTCGAAGCCGGGCGAGGGCGGCCAGCTGCCCGGCGAGAAAGTAAACGAGATGATCGCACACGTCCGCAAGTCCACCCCCGGGGTCGGGCTGATCTCGCCGCCGCCGTTACACGACATCTACTCGATCGAGGACCTGAAACAGCTGATCTTCGATCTGAAGGCGGCGAACGAAGAGGCCGACGTAAACGTCAAGCTCGTCAGCGAGGCCGGCATCGGCACGATCGCCGCCGGCGTCGCGAAGGCCAACGCCGACGTCGTCCACATCTCGGGTCACTCCGGAGGGACCGGCGCCTCCCCCCGGACCTCGATCAAAAACGCCGGCCTCCCCTGGGAGCTCGGCCTCTCGGAGGCCAACCAGATGCTGTGTGCGACCGGCCTGCGCGATCGGATCCGGGTCTCGACCGACGGCGGGCTGAAGACGGGTCGAGACGTCGCCGTCGCCGCCCTGCTCGGCGCCGAGGAGTACGTCTTCGGCACCGCGAGTCTGGTCACGAGCGGCTGTGTGATGGCCCGACAGTGTCACAAGAACACCTGCCCCGTCGGCGTCGCCACCCAGCGTGAGGACCTCCGCAAGCGGTTCCCCGGCGAGCCCGAACACGTCATCAACTACATGACGTTCATCGCCCAGGAGCTCCGGGAGATCATGGCCGAACTCGGCTTCCGGAGCGTCGAGGAGATGATCGGTCGCGTCGACGTCCTCGAACAGCGGACGGACGTCGATCACCCGAAAGCCCGCAACGTCGACCTCTCGGCGGTGCTCGCCGAGCCGGCGGGCGAGGCCCGACTGAAACGGCGCGAACAAGACCACGAGCTCGCCGACCACCTCGACCGCAAGCTGCTGGTGAAAGCCGGAGAGGCGATCGAGACCGGGACGCCCGTCTCCCTCTCCGCACCGATCCGCAACGTCGACCGGGCGGTCGGCGCGATGCTCTCGAACCGCGTGACGAGCCGGTACGGCGAGAACGGCCTCCCCGAGGACACCGTCAGCGTCGACCTCGAGGGGGTCGCCGGCCAGAGCTTCGGTGCGTTCTTAGCAAACGGGATCTCGATGCACCTCGAGGGAGTCGCCAACGACTACGTCGGCAAGGGACTCTCGGGCGGGAAGCTGACCGTCCGGACGCCCGACCGGGCCGGCTACGAGCCGACCGAGAACGTCGCCGTCGGCAACGTCGCCCTCTACGGGGCCACCGGCGGCGAGCTGTACGTCAACGGCGTCGCCGGCGAGCGCTTTGCGGTGCGAAACTCCGGGGCGAAAGCCGTCGTCGAGGGCGTCGGCGACCACGGCTGTGAGTACATGACCGGCGGCGTCGTCGCCGTCCTCGGCGGGACGGGGAAGAACTTCGCCGCCGGCATGTCCGGCGGCGTCGCCTACGTCTTCGATCCGGACCGCGAACTCGCCGGGAAGGCGAACACCGGGATGGTCAGCCTCGAAGAGGACCTAGAGGAAGCCGACGAGGCGATGCTCCGTCGGCTCGTCGAGAACCACGTCGCCTACACCGGCAGCGAACGGGGCCGGGAGCTGCTGGCGGAGTGGGAACGCACGCTCGGTGCGTTCGTCAAAGTGATGCCCGAAGCCTACCACGCGGCGATCACCGAGGACGGCCGGGACGACGTCCGTGCCGACCTCCCCGAGACGGCCGAACCCAGCGCGGAAGCCGGACCGGCCGGTTACGCGGCGAGTGACGACTGAGCCGTCGCCGCGGGTGCGGTGACCGGTCGGTCAGAGCCGGTCGGTGTCGACCTCGACGCCGGCGGGCGCGACGATCAGAAACCCCCGGAAGTGAACCAGACTCCCGCCGGCGTCTTTGACCTCGCGGGCGAAGCCGGCGGCGCGTTCGTTGACGTCACCCTCGACGCGAAAGACCAGCGTGGCCCCCGACTCGACGAGTTCGACCCACTCCTCGGGGGAGGTGGTGCCGTCGAGGACGTCGAGGACGATCCGTCCTTCGAACTCGCCTTCGCTGCCATCGATGTGCTCTTCGACCGCCCGGAGATCGAGATCGAAGTCGCTCATACCCCCGTCTCGAAGCGTGCGATCAAAAACGTTCTCCCCCGCGTGTAGATCCACCGCGGAGGGTCCCCCTCCAGGCGAACGGCCGCGTCAGTCCTCCTCTGCGAGCTCGAGGAACTCGTCGAAGCCGCCGATCGCGTCCTCGACTTGCCGTTCCATCTCCTCGACGAGGCCGTACCAGACCTCCTCGGCTTCGGCCATGTCGCCGTACTCTAAGACGTTGCCGGTGTCCTCCGCCCACTGCTGGGCGTCGTCGGTGGTAACTCCGGCCTCGACGGCCGACGAGAGCGTCTCTTTGACATCCTCCGGGGTCCCCGCCGGGACGTGCTGGACCTGGTTGAACTCGTTGTTCCAGGCCAAGCTGTCCCCGTAGTTGTCGATGTTGTCGAGGTCGGGCCAGGTGTCGCTGAGGTCGATGTCCATGAGGCTGACGGTCGTGTACGCCTCGCCGCTGTCCTCGGCGGCCAGTGCGGAGGTGTTGGTCGCGAAACCGGCGGCGACCTCCCCGCCCTGGACGGCCTCGCTGGTCGGGCCACCGCCGTCGTAGGGGACGGCCGTGTCGTACTCCAGCCCGTACTGCTCTCTGAGGATCAGCGTCGTGAGGTGGGTGCCGCTGCCGGCCCCCTGGAAGCCGAAGCCGGAGATGTCGCCGTCGGCGTAGGCGTCCCGGAGCGAGCCGTAGTCGTCGATGCCGTACTCCTCGCCGACGTCGCGGTTGACGATCAGGGTGTAGCCGAACGTGCCGCCGATGCTGATCGGATCGAAGTCCTCCTCGACGTGAAACTGGTCTTCGAGCTCCTGGGCTCGCCAGGTGAAGTGAGCGCCACCGGAGTTGATCGTCCCGAACGTGTAGCCGTCGGTATCCTGGGTGGAGAGCCACTCCGAGCCGACCATCTGGCCCGCACCCGGACGGTTGTCGACCTCGACCGACTGGCCGATCGCGTCTTCCATCCCCGGGACGATCTGTCGGGTGTACGTGTCGGTGCCACCGCCCTCCGACCACGGGACCATCCAGGTCAACGAGTCGGTCGGGAAATCGTCGTCACCGTTCGCTTCGTCGTCGCCGTTGTCGTCGTCGCCGTTGTCGTCGTCGCCGTTGTCGTCGCCGAGACAGCCGGCGAGCGCGCCGAGTCCCGCAGTGCCGGTCAGACCGGCGAGTTTGATGACGTTTCGTCGTTGCATGACTGTTCGACGGACGTACCAGTAGTCAATAAGTGCTCGGATCGTGACAGCGATTTCCCGTAGACCGGACGCGCCCTCGCCGCCGCGTTCGGGATCGGTCGGCTCCTGGCCCCTCCAGTCGGCTCCTGGCCCCTCCAGTCGGCTCCTGGCCCCTCCAGTCGGCTCCTGGCCCCTCCAGTCGGCTCCCGGCCCCTTCGGTCGACGGCTCTCCGTTCGCCCGTCACCGTCCCCGGGAGAGCCGGTCGCCCGTCCGTTCGGGAAGACCCGCCTCCGAAACCGCCCGTCGCACGGCCCCGACGTCGTAGGGGACACGGCGACTCTCGACGTCGAGCGCCGACAGATCGACGACGGCGTAGGCGGCTCGCGGATCGCCGTCCCGCGGCTGGCCGACCGAGCCCGGGTTGAGGACGACTCCCTCGGCGTACCGCTCGACGTGCTGGACGTGGGTGTGGCCGAGCACCAGGACGTCCTCCCCGTCGAGCAGCCGGGGCGAGAACGAGTCGGGGTAGGTGTACCGGTCGG
>PUPA01000242.1 GCA_003552885.1 Natrialbaceae archaeon | reverse complement strand
CGTACCCGAAAGAGAGGAACGTCGCCGCCAGCAGGCCGGCCAACGCGACGAGAAACCCCGGCACGACGAGGAGTTCGGGTCGCTCGCCGCTCGCCGTCCTGACGGCGTTTGCGACCAGGACGGATCCGTGGCTGATCGGGTTGTGGTTGCTCGCTCCCGCAACGTCGTAGTCGACGGTGATGCCGACTTCCTCTATCCGGTAGCCGCAACGGACCGCGTGGTAGATCACGTCGATGCTCGCGTCCATGTGATCGCCGATGCCCGATTCCCTCGCCAGCGAGCGAATCGCCCGCGAGTCGTACGCTCTGAACCCGCTCTGGGTGTCCCGGACCGTCGAGCCCGACCGGCGCGTTCCGACGTTCACGAGCGTGTTCACGACCCAGAGACCGACCGACCGGTACAGCGGAACCTCGGTTTCTGATCCCGGGGAGAACCGACTCCCGATGACGAGCTCCGCGCCGGTGTCCCGCTGGCGGTCGAGCAGCTTCGGAACGTCCTCCGGGTCGTGCTGTCCGTCGCCGTCGAGGATGACGAGGTGATCGGCGCTCCGGCGGTCGGCCAGACGGAAGGCCGTTTTGAGTGCGCTCCCGTAGCCGCGATTGCCGTCGTGTTCGTACACCGTCGCGCCGGCCTCACGCGCCCGCTCGGCCGTGTCGTCCGAGCTCCCGTCGTCGACGACGATCACGGCGTCCGCGTGTGCCCGCGCACGTGAGACGACACTCTCGATAGCCTCTCCCTCGTCGTGTGCGGGGATCGCCACGACGACGTCGTCGACGCGTTCGACCCGCGCTTCGACCACGTACGCGGTGTCGCGTTCCAGCTCTCGGACGCTCCCGTCGTAATCGATGTGTTCTTCGAGCTCACGGTGGACGATCAGCCCGGAGTACCCGAACCGCTGGGACGCGTCGGCCAGCACCTGCGAGGGCGACCGGGAACTCGCCCCACCACCCGGTGGGACGACCCGCGCGCCCAGTCGACTCGCGGACGCGACCGCGTCGTCCGCCCTCGGAGTTCGGTAGGTCACGAGCACGGGGTGTCCGTTTCGCCGCGCGCGCAAGACCGCACGCGCGGCCTCCTCGGCCATCCCCTCGCCGACGACGAGACCGACCGCGGGAGCGTCGGTCCTGGGCGGCCCCGGCCAGTCGGCCCCCCTGTCACGCATGATCGGACGTCTCCCCCTCGACGGCGACACCTCCCTTCCGGCCCCTCCGCGAGGAACGCCGATCCGTCGCGGACGTTGCACTTCCCGCCGCGATCAGGACGTCGGACGGGAACGCGAACGCGGGGGGATCACCGGCTGTCATCGGGATGTCGGTGGGCAGTAGACCGAAAAAAGGCCGTCAACCGTTGCACGATATCGGCCACGTTGGGACTCTCTCCCCGCCCGAAACGTTCTCGCCGACGCCTGCCGCCGCGTGGAAAACGGTGATTGGAACGACCAGGTCACCGACGGCCGTTCCCGACGGTAACGGTGACCCTCCCGGCGACCGTGGCGGCCGTCGGCCTGCGTGAGTTCGCCCGGCTGTGAGACCCCGAACGGGGTCCGTGCCCCGGGAGCGAGGGCCAGCCCGGGCTCCCGGCGACGGCGAGGGTCGGTCCCGCAGGTGCCGACCGACGGCCGGGAGCCGGGGTCGGGCGATCCACCGGACGTCGGGACCGCCGTATCCTCACCCTACTGGATACTTTCTCGCTCGACGGGAATCGGTTCGCCACGGGCGTGGCGTCCCCCTCGCGTTCGGTCCGACACTCATACTCTCGGCTGTACGTCTTTCGAGATTCTCGCCGCATCGGGATGGCGAGAATCTCGGTACAGTTACAGCCAGCAGTATCAGTCGGCCAGGTGGCGGTCGACGTAGATCGAGACGGCCTCGAGGACGGCCTCGCTCAGCCGGCTCGTGTAGACGTACTCCTCGACGCCCTCGTAGCCGTCGTGGCGGTGAAAGGAGTCGTGGTCGTAACAGCCGGTGCCGTGGAACTGCGTCCCACCACCAAGCCGGTCGGGGCCGGCGTAGGCGGTCGCGAGCGGGGAGACCGTGAGCCGTTTGCCAGAGCGGACGGCGCTGCCGAGGTCGTGGTCACACCGGCTGTCGATCACCTCCTCGACGACGTCCGGGGAGACGAACGTGTGTAACACCTCGTGAATCGCGATGTTGCGGGTCACCGCCCGCGAGTCCCAGCGTTCGGTCGCGCCGACGTTCGCGACCGTGTGTCCGCCCTCGGCGGACCGGCGGGCGACCCGGCTGGTCTCGAGGCGGGTGCCGCCGTAGCCGACGTCGTGGTTCAGCGGCTCCCACCAGAGGAGCAGGTGACAGCAGTCGCCGGTGTCCGCCCCGCGTTCGCGGACCGCCTCGCGAAAGCGTTCGGCGACCTCCCCGAAGGGCGGCCGGCCGAGTGGGAGGTCGACCGGGGCCATCGGCTCCAGTCGCGGGTACACCCGATCGAGGTCGGTGGCGCTCCGGGTGTAGCTGGCGAGGGTCCGCAGGGCCCCGAACACGGCGTTGGCCGCCTCGAGGTGAACCCGAGACCAGCCACGGATCGTCCGCACGCCCTCGGGTGTCGGTCCGGGATAGACCCGGACGTGGAGGGTCGCGGTCCGTTCGGCGGCCGACTTCGAACGGGCCGTGCCGACGGGCAGAGAGCCCGTACCGGCTGACGAGGACGTGGCCGTGCCGGAGGACGTCGTAGCCGCCCCGCTCGTCGGGAGAGCCGCTGCTCCGCCGAGGGCGGCCAGGAACCCGCGTCGGGAGCGGTGGGAATCGGCCATCGACGGCGGTTGGTACGCTCCCGAGAAAAAGCCCCCTGTCGGTTCTCCGAACCGGACGACCGAGCCGCCGTCTCCTTCCTGCTCGACGCCGGGGGAGGGGTCCGTCGGCGACGCCGGTCGGCCCGTAGATCCCGACCCGAACCACACCGTCCCATCGGGGTGTGAGACCGGGATCCATCGCCGGGGAGCACACCCCGGGTGGGGCACCTTACCGGCTGATCAGTTCGTGGTCGCCCGCGACGACGGTCTCGACCTCCTCGGCCGTGAGGACCGCGAGGTTGCCGGGGAGCGTACGGACCAGCGCGGCCGCCGCCGAGGCGTACTCGAGGGCCTCGGGGACGTCCGCGCCGGCGAGCCGACGGGCGAGGAAGGCGCCGGTGAACGCGTCCCCCGAGCCGACCGGATCCACCGACTCCGTCTCGTAGACGTCGTGATCGTGGAGGACGTTGTCGTGCCAGGCGAGCGCGCCCCGCTCGCTTCGGGTGACGACGACGGTGGTGAACTCGTAGGCGGAACCGAGTTTGTGGGCGAGCTGGCGGGGGTCGCCCTCGAAGCCGAGCACCGTCCGGGCGTCCCGTGCTGCGATGAAGAGCACGTCGACCCCCGGGAACAGCCGGAGGAGCGTCTCCTTTGCCTCTTCGGCGCTCCAGAGCTTCGATCGGTAGCTGACGTCGAGGGCCGTCGTCGTCCCGCCGTTTCTCGCCGCTTTGAGCATCATCCCCGCCGTCTCGCGCAGCGTCGGGGAGAGCGCGGGCGTGATGCCGGAGGTAAAAAAGACGCGCGCGTTCCGGATCAGGTCGACGTCGAACTCCCGTGGCTCGGCGGTGGTGATCGCCGCGTCCTCGCGGTCGTTGACGACGCTCGATCCGCGCGGTCTGGCTCCGTGCTCGAAGAAGGACAGCCCCTGGCGGCCCTCGTCGGCCCAGACGACTTCGGTCTCGACGCCGTGGCGCTCGAGCTCGCCGACCACGCGTCTGCCAAGGGGCGAGTCGGGGAGCTTCGAGAGCCACGTCGCCGTCGCTCCCAGCCGATCGGCCGCCACCGCGACGTTGCTCTCGGCGCCCGCTGCACGGACCTCGAACTCGCTTGCCGTCTCGATACGCTCGTAGCCGGGAGGGGCCAGCCGCAGGGTCGTCTCCCCGAAGGCGACGAGATCGCTCACGATCGCTCACCGCCTTCCGCGACGTTCGTCGGCGACATGGGTCGCCCAACGAACGGGGGAATCATAAGTCATTTCGCCCGATCATCGCCGTCGGCGACGGTCCCGCCATCGGCGACGACGGTCGGCCCCGGCTCGAGGGAGAGCCCGTGGCCGAACGCCTCGAGCGCGTCGAGGCCCGTCTCGACGTGGTCGGTCACCGCCGGAATCTGCAGCCGGCCGCCGGCGAGCGCGAGGAAGACGAGCAGCTGGTCGGCGGCGTGGCGGTCGACGGGCGCCTCGCCGTCGAGCAGTTCCAGGGCGGCGTCGGCGGCCTCCCTGCCGACACGTTCGGCGGGTTTGCCCGGCTCTCCGAGCGCCGAGACGCCGGCACCGGGCGCGAGGTGGATCACGATCGCCGAGCCCGGCGAGTCGCTCGCGACCGTCCGGACGAGACGCTCCGTCGGCTCGCCGTCGAGGGCGAGACGATCGAGCGCCCCCTCGAGCTGGCGCCTGGCGACGTCAGCGTCGGCGAGCGCGGCGGCCTCGGTCGAGTACAGCCGGAGGTCGCCGGTGTCGACGGGAGCCGCGTCCGGACCGAGCCGGATCGGCTCGAGCGTCGAGGGTTCGAGGTGGAGCCGGATCCGGCCGCCGCCGGCGGGGTAGAACCCCCGTCGGTCGACCTCGACGGCCGCGGAGAGGCCGTGTCGCCGGAGGAGGGGCAGTTTCACCGCCCGGAGGTAGTCGATCGGCGGCGACCAGGCGACGTCGGTGCCGCCGGTCGCGGTCAGACACAGCCGACCTTCGAGTGCGCTAGCGAGCGGGAGGATGGCGTCGACCAGGAGCGTGAGGCTGCCGGCGGTGTCGACGTCGACTCCGTACTCGCCGCCGGCGATCGGTCCGTCGCCCCCGGGCTCGAAGGTGATCGTCTCTGCGCCGACCTCCTCACCCGACACCTCCGCGTCCCGGATCGCCGCCAGCGCCTCGACGACGGCGAGGTGCTGTGGACGCAGTCCCGGCGTGGGACGGTCACCGCGGACGTCCTCGATCCGGACCGACTCGCCGGAGATCGCCGACAGCGCCAGCGCCGTCCGGACGAACGCCCCGCCGGCCGCGGAGCCGTCGAGCTCGCGCATACCCGTCCGGACGTGGGCCGGGGGCAAAACGGTTTGGAGCGTCGGTCGCCGGAGTATGACGGCCGTCGGACAGTACCCCGAAAGATACTTACTGTGTTGCTGTAAGGTCGGGCCATGAACGTCAGGGGCCTCGTGGTGCCGGCTTTCGTCGTCGGTTCGGCCGCCGTGGCCGGCTACCTCCTCTCCAGCCGGCGGGAGGAACACCCCGTCGGGACCCGTGCCGAGGTCGGCGCCCGGATCGTCGAGGAGGTGCCTCCCGGCGCGACCCTCGTCGACGTCTCCTCGCCGGCGCTCGCGGAGCTTCCGGCCGCCAGTCGGGCGATCGATCGGGCGATAGCGACCGACGCCCGCGAGCGGTGGGTCCACGTCGACCTCGGCAAACGTGGCTGGGAGCTCGTCGACCGGCTTCGTGACTCCTCGCCGTACCACGAGGACGACGGAACGGGCTACAACGGTATCTACGTCCGTTCGGACGATCGGGTCGTCGTCCTCGACGCCATCGGCTGGACGCGGGTCGTCGAGCCGATCCGGTAGCTCCGGCCGGCAACGAGGGAGACGGACCGCTAGAGGATGCGATCCGTCCGGAGATCCTCAACGATACGATCCGTCCGCGGACGGTCATCGGATCATATATACGGACGGGTTAAGTACGGATTACCCAGGTCGCGATGTTTCCCGCCGTCCCGGCTGTGGCGCCCCCCGTCCGCCCTCCGTCGGGCGCAGCCACGGTCGCTCCCGGAACGGTCGCGGACGGGGTCGTCCCCGACCTGGGCTGGCTCCCCTTCGATTCGGTCTGGCTGTTCGTGCCGGCGATACTCGTGGGTTCCTACCTGCTCGCTCGGCTCGTCAGGTGGGCGAGCAAACGCTACCTCGGCGAGGAGAGAGGGGAGACCTCCCTCGACCGTGCGGTGCTCGCGGAGGTTCACACGCCGCTTTCGGTCACCATCGGCCTGGTGGGGATCTACTTCAGTCTGGTCGTCCTCGACCTCGTCGAGTCGACGCCGAACCTCCTGGCCGCGATGCTGACGCTCCTGGTGGTGCTGTGGGGCCGTGCTTCGATCCGCATCGGCGATCGGTGGATCGAGCACCTCCAGGATACCGACGGAACCTACGAGTTCGCGCCGATATTCCAGAACCTCTGGACGCTGACCGTCGTGGGGGGTGTCACACTCCTTCTGATCTCCATCTGGAACCTCGAGGTCACGCCGTTTCTCGCCTCCGCCGGCCTGCTCGGGATCGTCCTCGGCTTCGCCGCACAGGACGCGATCAGCAACCTGATCGGCGGCATCGCGCTCTACTTCGACAACACGTACAAGGTAGGCGACGTGATCAGGGTCGAAGGGGACATGCGCGGGACGGTCACCGACGTCGGCATCCGATCGACGACGGTGCTCACCCAGGACAACCTCCTCGTGACCGTCCCCAACTCGGTTCTGAACTCGACGCAGGTGGTAAACGAGAGCGCGCCACAGCGACACATGCGCCTGCGAATTCCGCTCTCGGCCGCCTACGGCACCGACTACCGGGAAGTCGAGGAGATCGTCCTCGGAGTCTGCCAGGAGTGTCAGCTCATCCGGGACACTCCGCGACCACAGGTGCTCTTCGGGGAGTTCGGGGACTCGGCGCTGATCTTCGAACTCCGGGCGTTCATCAACCACCCGCTGGTCGAGAAACGGGCGATCGACAAGATAAATCGCGGCGTCTACGACGCCTTCGAGGAGGCCGAAATCACCATCCCGTTCCCCCAGCGCGAGCTCAGCTTTCTGGAGGAGTCCGGGGACCTCCGGGAGTTCGACGAACGGCTCGCGGTGACCACGGAGGAGGGTGGGGGCCGGGGGGACGACCGGTTGGCTGAGGGCGACCGGGAAGCCGATCGACCGGTGGAGAGCGACCGAGAAGCCGACTGATCAGTTGAGGCCGATCGACCGGTGGAGGGTGACCGGGAAGCCGAGTGACCGGTGGAGGCGGGGTACGGCGACCGTGGCATCGACCAGCTGAGCGGGTGACCGGGAAGCCGAGTGACCGGTGGAGGGCGACTGGCGGGGGCCGAGGCCGGCCGTTCCGGCGACGTCTGGCCGATCACGAAACTATCAGAACCTTTACTATTCTGTAGTATTATTACGCCCGACCCTGTCACGGTAGGTATGTACCACCTGCTTGTGCCGATCGACGCCGACGAGGACCACGTGCGGGCACAGCTCGACGCTATCGAAGGGCTGTTGGAGGCCGGCGAGGCCGTTCGCGCGGACCTGCTGTACGTCTACGAGGAGATCGACTCGCCGGCCGACGAGGCCGGTAAAGCGTACATCAGGGAGATAAACGAGAACATCGAGGATCTACAGGGGGTACCGGATACGGTCAACCTCGCCGCCGAGACGCTCCGGAACGTGGGGATCGAGACGGCAGTACACGACGTGTCCGGCGACCCGGCGTCTGCGATCGTCGAGGTGGCCGCGGAGTTCGACGTCGACGCGGTCGTCGTGGGTGCGCGGCGCCGCTCGCCGATCGGCAAGGTGTTGTTCGGTAGCGTCGCTCAGGCAGTGTTGTTAGAAAGCGAGCAGCCGGTGTTCGTGACGGCGACGTGACCGACGCGTTCCCCGCCCGCGAGTGGGTCGTACCTGGGTCGACTTGCCGGCCGTGACCGCGCGGTCCCACGGAGGGCCACAGACGGCTACCACGCCCGTCGTGCGGTCGCCTCCGTCCGATCGACGATGAGTCGAGGCGCCGACGGCCGGGACTGGAGAGCCACCACGTCGGTGATCCTGTTCTGGCAGGTGGCCGCCAGCGTCTGTTTCTATGCGATCTACGCGGTGACCCCGTTCGTCCGCGAGGAGTTCGGCGTCTCGGCGACGCTGGTCGGGGTGATGCTGACGACGCTGACCGTCGGCTACACGCTCTTTTTGATTCCCGTCGGGACGGCCACCGACGTCTACGGCGAAGGCCGGATGCTCGTCGTCGGCCTGCTCGGACTCGCCGCCGGCGTCGCAGGGGCGACCATCGCGCCGACGTACGTCGCGTTTCTCGGGGCGGTTCTGGTCATCGGCGCGTTCTACGCGACGGCGATGCCGGGGACGAACAAAGCCGTGTTCGACGCGATCCCCGAACCGCGTCTCAACACCGCCATGGGGATCAAACAGGTCGGTGTGACTGCCGGAAGCGGTATCAGCGCCGTGATCGTCCCGTGGTTCGGCGCGACCCGGTGGGGGTGGCAAGCGGGCTTCCTGTTCATCGCGGCGACGGCCGTGGTCGTGACCGTCGTCTTCGGATTCGTCCACGGAACCGGAAGCGGGAGCGACGGGAGCCGGCTCGGGATCCGGAGTCAGTTTCAGTCGCCGGCGTACGCGCTCGTGACCGGGGCGGGGTTTTTTCTCGGGGCGAGTCTGTTCACCACGATCGGGTACACGATCCTCTACGTGAGCGAATCGGTCGGCGCGAGTGTCGTCTTTGGGGGAATAACGCTGGCAGCCGCGCAGGTCGCTGGCTCGCTCGGCCGGATCGGCTCCGGGTGGCTCGCGGACCGTCTCCGAGCGCCGCTTACCGTATCGACGCTGCGCATTCTGATCCTCCAGACGGGCGCGAGCGCCGTGTTGCTCCTGTCGCTGACGGCCGTCGGGACGGCGTACGTAGCGCTCGGGCTGTTCGCGCTGTTGGGGTTTTTCGTGCTGGGGTTTACGGGCATCTACTACTCGTGTATCGGCTCGCTCGTCGACCCCGGGGAGATGGGCAGTGCGACCGCAGGCGGCCAGATTGCGCTCAACTCTGGGGCCCTGTTCGCCCCGCCGGCTTTTGGCTTCCTCGTCGACACGCAGGGGTACGACGTCGCCTGGACGACCCTCTCCGGGCTCACGGTCGTCGGTCTGGGGTTGCTCGTGGCCCTCTACTGGCGGATCCGACCGGCCGACGCTCATCCGTCATGATCGATACTGACTATTACTTTTATTGTGACAGAAATACATGTTCTTTTATCAGGTAAGTTTATTTATTAGCCTGTGTCATCGGTTGACGTATGGCACTACACAGGGGCGTCACGCGGAGAACGGTGGTAAAGAGCGTAGCTGCCGCGGGAGTCGTCGGCGCGGCGGGCTGTCTCGGCGACGACGGCGGAGATACGATCACCATCGCCGGGACGTCGACCGGCAGCTCGACGCAGCAGGCCGCCCAGGCGATCCAGCGTGCTGCTAACGAACACAGCGACACACTGAACATCGACGTGCAGGTCACGGAGGGGTGGACGGCGAACATGTACGAGTTCGACGGCGGCGACTTCAGTACGATCGGCGTCGACAACAACTCCTGGCAGGCGGCGCTCAACGACGACGAACCGTTCGACGATGATCCGGTCGACGACACCCCGATGCAGGGGGTCCTGTTCACGAGCCTCGAGATGCACTGGGTGGCACTGGAGGGGTCGGGCATCGAGTCGACCGCGGACCTCCGGGAGGGTGAGTACACGATCTACCCCATCGAACCGGGTTTCGGCACTCGGCTGCTGACCGAGACGGTCCTCCGGGAGGACGGCATCTGGGACGCCAACAACATCAACAACGAGGACACCGAGGACGTTCCGGGTGCGGTCGAGGAGGGACGCGTCGATGCCCTCTGTCTGTACGGCGCCAACCAGGTCGAGCTCGCCGGCTGGTGCCAGGAGGTCGACATCCGCAGCGGCGGCGAGCTGTACCTCATCGAAACCGACGACGAGTTCGAACAGACCATCGAGGACGTCCCCGGTGCGAGCTTCATCCAGCAGGAGCCCTATCCGTACGATCAGGACGTGACGAGCGAACTCGGGCTCGACGACGACGTAACCCACTGGGCGCTCCAGGGCCAGTGGGCGTTCGGTCCGGACGTGGATCCGGACGCGGTCTACGAGATGGCTCGGATCGCGAACGAACACCACGAGACGATCCGGGAGGGTGACCCGACGACGCTGGAGTACACCCCCGAAATCATGACTGAGGTGTTGATGGACGGCGTCGAGATTCACCCGGGGATGGTCGAGTTCTACCAGGAGCACGACGTCTGGGACGACGACTGGGTCGAGGGAGAGGTATAGCCGCGACTGATCTATCGGTCGACCGTCAAGTAACTCCTCCGACGATCGAAGACGCACACAATGGAACCCGATACACCGGTTGACGACCCGGAAGAACAGACCGAGATCGCCGAAACGGGAGCCGGCGATCCACTCGAGGTGGAGGATGATCTGGTCAGCAAGCCGATCGGCGTCGCTCTCAGAGAACGGCTTTCGAGGGAGAACATCCGGAGTCATATCTCACTGTGGGGACTGTACGCCGTCCTGTCGATCCCGTTCTGGCTGTTCGTCATGTGGATGGCGTCCCTCCAGGGGGCGATCACCGGGTCGTCGCCCCCACGATCCCAGTTCGGTGCGGGGTTTCTGGGACTGGTGATCTTCTTTTACGTACTACACGAGATGATCGAGAGGGTGGGGGGCGGAACCGCGTTCATTACCGACGATCTCAGGGCGCTCGTTTCGCGTGAAAACGTCGTCGATACGGCGATCCTGAGCGTCTCGATCCTGATCATGATCCCGACGGTGGTCTACGTGTACGTCAACGCGCTCGCGCTGGCGGGACGGGGTGGCGCCACCCAGTCGGAGCTCGCGATGGCGCTTTTGTTCACCGTTTCGATCATCTACATCACCTGGCGGGCGTTCGGCATGACATTCCTCGTCATCGTGCTGGCCGGGATTGCCTACGGCCTGTTCGGCTACGTCATCCCCGGCCCCCTCGGTCATTCGGGCATCTCCTGGACCAGAATGCTCCGTCTCCTCGTCATCCAGGTCGACGGCTTCTTCGGCTTTCTGACCCAGCTGATGGCGGCCTGGATCGCGTTGTTCCTGCTGTACGCCGGTATGTTGAAGGGGTACGGCGCGTTCGACCTCATCCTCCGTGCGGCGATCAAGGTGGGCAAGCACATCGACTCCGGCGTCGCTCAGACGGCCGTCATCGCCAGTGCCATCATCGGATCGGTCAACGGCAGCCAGACGGCCAACACGGGTATGACGGGGTCGTTTACGATACCGATGATGAAACGAAGCGGGATCAAACCCTCGACCGCCGGCGCGATCGAGTCGGTCGCCTCCACCTCCGGCCAGGTGCTTCCACCCGTCATGGGCGCGGGGGCGTTCGTCATGGCGACGCTGATCCAGGGAATCACCTACTTCGACGTG
>PUPA01000047.1 GCA_003552885.1 Natrialbaceae archaeon | reverse complement strand
CGTCGTAGGTGAGCTCGGCGTAGATCTCGTCAGCGATCACCGCGAGGTCGTGCTCGCGGACGAAAGCGGCGACCGCCTCGAGGTCCTCCCGGCCCATCACCGCGCCGGTCGGGTTGTTCGGATAACAGTAGACGAGCGCGTCCGCCTCGGCCGCACCCGCCCGTTCTAGGGCCTCCGCGGTGAGCCGGAACGCCGCCCGCTCACGGGTCCGAACGGGGAGGGGCTCGCCGCCGGCAAAGCGCACGCCGGGCTCGTAGGAGATGTAGGCGGGCTGTGCGACCGCCACGACGTCGCCGGGATCGACGAACGCCCGGAAGGCGAGGTCGACGGCCTCGCTCGCCCCGGCCGTCACGAGGATCTCCTCGGCCGGATCGTACTCGAGGTCGAACCGCTCGTCGACGTAGTCCGCGATCGCCTCCCGGAGCTCGAGGGTCCCCCGGTTTGCGGTGTAGGAGGTCCGGCCGCGCTCGAGGGAGTCTATCGCGGCGTCGCGGGCGGCCCACGGCGCCGAGAAGTCCGGCTCGCCGACGCCAAGCGAGATGACGTCTTCGCGTTCTTCTGCGATCTCGAAGAACTTCCGGATGCCCGACGGCCCCACCGCCCGGACGCGCTCGGCGGGCTCGAGGCTCATGGGGAGATCGAGAGCCGATCGTCGTCGTCGCCGTCGCCGAGCTCGATGCCGCTTTCTTTGTAGGAGGTCATCACGTAGTGGGTGACCGTCTGGGTGATCTCGGGCACCGGTGCGACCTTCTCGCTGATAAATCGGGAGACCTCCCGCATGGATTCGCCCTCGACTTCCATGTCGAAGTCGTAGTCGCCGCTGACGAGCCGCAGGGCCGTCACCTCAGGGAACTTCGCGAGCCGCTCGGCGATGTCGCCGTAGCTCGTCTCCCGATCGAGGGTTACGTTGAGCTCGACCTCCGCTCGGACGCGTTCCTCGTCGAGCTTTCCGGGGTCGACGACGGCACGATACCCCCTGACGATCCCCGCGGACTCGAGTTCTTCGATCGTCGCCTCGACTGCCGGCTCCTCCAGACCCGTCATCCGCGCGATGTCGGCCACCTCGTACCGTGCGTTCTCCCGGAGCAGCTCCAGCACTTCGCGTTCGCTCATGAACGATCCTGCGCGAGCGCGGGTAAAAGCGTTCTGTCGTCGTGGCGAATCGCCGTCGACGTCGCGAGGAGGTGCCGGCAAACCGCCGCCGGGCCCGGGACTGCCGACTCCAAACCGTATTTACCGGCACGCACGAAACGGGGGTACGATGGATCGGGGCTCGCCGGACTCGTTCACACGGATGGGGACGCTGGGGATCGAAGAGGAGTTCTTCGTCGTCGACGCCGACGGCCGGCCGACGAGCGGCTCAGACGAGCTGGTCTACGGCAGCGAGCCTCCGGCGATCCTCGACGGCCGACTCGACCACGAGCTGTTCAAGTTCGTCCTCGAGACCCAGACGCCGCTGATCGAGACGCCGGCGGCGGCGCCGGAGACGCTGCGGGCGGTCCGATCGGCCCTGCTCGAACACGCACGGGCCCACGGCTTCGAGATCGCCGCCGCCGGCCTCCACCCGACCGCACGGTGGCGCGAGCTCGAACACGCCGAGAAACCCCGGTATCGCTCCCAGCTCGACCGGATCCAGTACCCCCAACACCGGAACACGACGGCGGGACTCCACGTCCACGTCGGCGTCGACGACCCCGACAAGGCGGTCTGGATCGCGAACGAGCTGCGCTGGTACGTTCCGGTCATGCTCGCGCTGTCAGCGAACTCCCCGTACTGGAACGGCTTCGACACGGGTCTCGCGTCGGCCCGGGCGAAGATCTTCGAGGGATTACCGAACACCGGTATGCCGACGTACTTCGAGGACTACGCGGCGTTCGACCGGTTCGAACGGCGGATGCTCGAGGCAGGCTCGATCGGCGACCGCGGCGAGCTCTGGTTCGACGTCCGTCCGCACACCGGCCACGGCACCGTGGAGGTCCGCGCCCCGGACGCCCAGACCGACCCCGAAGTCACCCTGGCGTTCGTCGAGTACAGCCACGCCCTCGTGATGGCACTGGCCGAGGAGTACGAGGACGGAACGCCCGGCAGCGATCACCGCCGGGAGCTACTCGACGAGAACAAATGGCGAGCGATCAGACACGGCCACGAGGCGTCGGTTCTCTCCCGGGATCTCGAGGAGGTCCTCGAACTCGGCGAGGTCGTCGATCTGGAGTGCGAGCGGCTGGGGATCGACGGCATCCGGGCCGTCTACGACCGCGAGAGCGGCGCCGAACGCCAGCGTCGGATCCACGGCGAGCGTGGCCCGGAGGCACTGATCGACTCGTTGCTGCTCGGGTGAGCCCCGGGCGAGGACCCGGAGCTGCGCCGCCGACCGGGGGAGTCCGACCGATCGCCCGCTACCGGCCCGTCCACTTCAACAGAAGCAGCGTCCCCTCGAACAGGCCGATCATCACGAGGGCGACGAGCACCGGCGCCATCATCGTCGGATCGGCGGTGAACAGAAAGGAGAGCCCGCCGAATGCCGCCCAGAAGTAGAGGCGCTTCTCGGCGAGCCACGCCCTCGTGGTGACGCCCATCATGATCGCGAGCATGATGAAAAGCGGGATCTGGAAGACGATCGCCAGGAAGCCGGTGAGTGTCAACACCAGGTTGAACGTCTCCCCGAGCGCGTAGGCGATCAGGGCGCTGTCCTCGGCGTAGAAGGTGAAGTAATAAAAGAGCGCGGGGAGGACGGCGAAAAACGAAAAGAGCATGCCCATCGCGGCGAGCACGAGGCTCGTCGGGACGGCCGCGAGGTAGTACCGGCGCTCGTGGGGGTAGAGCCCGGGGCGCATGAACAGGTACGACTGGTAGACGAGCACCGGCAGCGCGACGAGGATGCCGAGCAGCCCCGCCACCTTGATCCGGGTGAGCCACAGCTCCAGTGGGTGATAGACGTGTGGGGGCTCGTCGACGCCCGCCGGGAAGACGCTCCCCCAGATGAGGTCGATCGCCTCCGAGGCCCACAACAGCCCGATTGCGGTCGCCGCCGAGCCGACGAGGAGGACGACCGCCGCCCGGAGGATCATCTCCTCTATGTGGTCTGCAAGCGGCATCTCCTCGTCGTCCGGGGGCGTCGAGATGCCGCCGATGTCGTCGTCGGGGTCGGGGTACTCCGGCTCGTCCCGGCCGGCCGGAAGGTCGTCGACGATCCCCTCGCCGTCGGTCATCCCTTCACCGTCGGTTTTGGCTTCCCGCCGTCGCTCGCCGTCGTCCGGAGCGGCGTCGTTGGATGGCTCCTCACTCTCCGTTTCCCCTTCGTCGCCGCCGGACATATGCTCGTCGGCGGCCGCGTCGGTCGTGTCGTCCTCCGCTTCGTCTACGCCGTTCGCATCTGCACCGTCCGCGTCGTCCGATTCGCCGTCCGCATCTGCACCGTCCGCGCTCGCCTCGTCGCCTTCCGGACCGCCACGCGACCCGGCGTCCGCCGCCCGCGCGGACCCTCCGTCGGCCGACTCCCGATCGTCGACGACGTCGAGGCCCTCCGTCGATTCCACGCTGTCGGAACCCTCCCGTGGCTCCCCGGACTCGCCGCCGTCCTCGGGCCCCGACTCGTCCGCCATCTACCGAGTGATAGATCGGGCGTCGGTTATAGGCCTTTTTCTTGTACGTACGCGAAGTCGGTCTCTGCGGCGGCGTCGCCGGCTTCGTCACCGGTCGCTGCGGTCCGGACCACCCTCGACCCGTCCGCTCGAAAGGTTGATAACTGGAAGCGGGCTACTCTGTGACCAGATGAGTTCCGCCGTCGACGAGGACACCGTCCGCGCGGTCAACGCCGGACGGGAGACGCTCGGAGCGATGCTCCGGAGCGCACAGAAACACCTCCAGAAGGTGTTTATCGTCTTCCTGCTCGGCTTCGTCGGCACGTTCTACGCCCTGCGTATCTACATCTGGGACTTCCTCGAGGCGACGGCGAAAGCCGAGATGGACCTCACGACCGCGGCGGCGACCGACGTCATCACCCGCACGCCGTTCGAGGTCATCCTCCTGCAGGCGAAAATCGGGCTGCTCGTCGGGATCGTCGTCGCCATCCCCGCCCTGCTTTACTTCTCCCGGGACGCCCTGCGCCGTCGCGGCGTCGAATCCGTCGTTCCGATCTCCAAGCGGTACCAGGCGGGGTTCGCTCTCACCTCGGCGACGCTTTTCATCGCCGGCGTCGCGTACGCCTACGCCATCTTCTTTCCGTACGCGTTCAACTTCCTCGGGGTCGTCAGCGTCGACGCCGGCGTCAAACCCAGCTTCGGCATCACCGAGTTCACCGAGTTCATCGCCCTCCTGACGCTCTCTTTCGGCCTCGCAGCCCAGCTCCCGCTGTTTATGAGCGTGCTCGCGTACACCGAGATCGTCCCCTACGAGACGTTTCGGGACAAGTGGCGGTACGCGATCGTCGGCATCACCGTCTTCGGGGCGCTGTTCTCGCCGCCGGATCCGTTCACGCTGCTGATGTGGGCCGCTCCGCTCGTGATCCTCTACGTGTTCAGCCTCGGGCTGGCGAAGCTCGTCACCAACATTCGGCGTCGGGGCGCCGCGAAGGGGTACGGCTCGGGGACGACACTGATGAAACGCCGGGTGCTCCAGTTCTCCGGAGCGATGGTCGCTGGCTTCCTCGCCGTCCTCGCGGCGATCGGCCTCGGTGCGTTCGAGTGGCTCGAACGGGAGCTCTACCCGCGGTTCCCCGAGGGGTACCGCCCGACCGGCGAGTCGACGGTCGAGGTGCTCGCGGCCGAAGGCGGCCTCGCAGGCGAGGTGGCTGCTGCGCTCGTCGTCGCCGCCGGACTCGGCTTTCTCGCCTTGCTCGCGTATACGATCAAGGTCCTCCAGAGCCCGGTGTACCCGCCGGAGGCCGTGCTCCGATCGGCCGACCTCGAGGACGTCGACTTCGAGGTGCTAGACGCCGACGACGTCCCCGAACTCTCCGCGCGGGTGTTCCTCGAGATGGAAGAGGATCAGGCCTTAGAGATCGCCAGGGAGGCGATGTACGACGACGACCGGGAGAAAGCCGAGGCGATCCTCGACCGGTTCGACACGCTCAACGCCGAGGCCGAAGAGGGGGAGGTCCCGGAGGGCGCTCGGGCCGCGGCCGACGCCGAGGGCGCCGAGGAGGAGGGCGGATTGCTCCAGAGCACCGCCGCCGGCGTCGTCGACTCGTTCACCGAAGAGGAGACCACCGAGGAGGACATCGGCGGCTACGCCTACGACATCGCCTTCATCCTCAACAGCCTCACCTCGAAGATGTTCCGACTGGTCGCACTCTTTATGATCGTCCTCGCCGGGACGTTCTTCCTGCTCTACCAGGGGGCGCTCAAGGACGTCCTGGTGCTCTTTCTCGACCGTGTCCCCCAGGAGGTCCTCCACGAGGTCGCCGTCAGAAACGACGCCGATCCGGCCGGGATGACCCTCGAGATGCTGATCGACGAGATGGGGCTGCTCATCGCGCTCCACCCGGTCGAGGTGTTGATCTTCATCGTGAAGGTGAGTTTCATCGCCGCCGTCGTCGCCGTGTTGCCACTCCTGCTTTACTACTCGTGGCCGGCGGCCAGAGAGCGGGGGCTGGTTCGTGGGGACTCCCGAGTGTTTCTGATCTGGGGTGGGGCGTTGCTCGTCGGCTTCGCGGCCGGCACCTACATCGGCTTCTTCTGGATCGCACCCGCGGTCATCTCGTATCTCGTCGCCGACGCGATCAACGCCCAGATGGTCGTCTCCTACCGGATGAACAGCTTCTTCTGGCTCGTGATCTACACGACCGTCGGCGTCGGTTTCCTCTTCAACATCATCGTGACGATGGCGCTGTTTCACGTCGGCGGCATCGTCAGCTACCGGTCGATGCGGCGGGCCTGGCGTGGGATCGTCCTGCTCGTGTTCTTCCTCGCGGCGCTTTTCAGCGCCCGCGGAGTCCTGACGATGCTCGTCGTGGCCTTCCCGATCGGCTTCACCTACGTGCTCGGGCTGGCCGTCCTCCACGTGCTCACCCTCGGCGGCCGGCTGTTCGGCGGCGGTGGCGGCGGCGACGTCGACCCCGAAATCACTGCGGACTGACATGATCCCCGGCGCCACGTTCCCGTTCGCGCGACCCGACGTCGAGAAGACACCCGCCGTCGGCTAGAGGCCGGCTACGTCCTCGATCGCGTCGGTCAGCTCGCGGATCGACTCGACGGTGTGTTCGCCCATGTGGCCGATCCGGAACGTCTCCTCGCCGATCGCCCCGTAGCCACTGGAGAAGACGAAGTCGTACTCCGCCGAGACCCGTTCGACCGTCTCGGCGACGTCGATTCCGCGGGTGTTCTCGACGCAGGTGACCGTCCGTGACTCGTAGCCGGGCTCCGGATAGAGGTCGAAGTGCTCGCGGGCCCATTCGCGGGTGTACTCGGCCATCTCCCGGTGGCGCGTTGTGCGCTCGCGGTGGCCCTCCTCGAGCATGTGTTTCATCTGTTTTCGGTAGGCGAGCATGAGCGGGATCGCGGGCGTAGAGTGTGTCTGGCCCTTCCGGTCGTAGTAGTCGAGACAGCGCTGGAAGCCGCCGTACCACGAGGCCGACTCGCTCTCCAGTTCGCGGTCGTACGCCGCCTCGCTGACCGTACAGACGGCCAGCCCCGGGGGCATCGCGAACGCCTTCTGGGTCGAGGTGAAGATCGCGTCGATGTTGTGTCCGTCGATGTCGACGTAATCGCCGCCGAGACAGGAGATCGCGTCGACCACGAGACGGGTTTCGGGGTACTCGCCGACGACCTCGCCGATCTCCTCGATCGGGTTGCGGACGCCCGTCGACGTCTCGTTCATCACCACCCCGACGGCGTCGTACTCGGCCGTCTCCAGGGCCCGTTCGACGTCGCCAGGCTTGACCGCCTCACCCCACTCGTACTCGAGACGATCGACGTCCTTGCCGAGGCGCTCGGCCACGTTCGCCTGGCGCTCGCTGAACGCGCCCGAGGTCGGTACGAGCATCCGCTCGTCGACGAGGTTCAGCGTCGTCGCCTCCCAGAACGCCGTCCCCGAGGCGGTGAGGATTATCACGTCCTGGTCGGTCCCTAAGAACTCCCTGGTGTCCTCGACGATCGTCGTGTAGAGGTCGGTCATCCGGTCCATCCGGTGACCGAACGTCGGTTCGCACATCGCCTCGATGACGTCATCGCGCACCTCCGTCGGACCCGGGAGGTACAGTCGCTTTTCGGGATACTCGCCCGTGTACTCGCGTTTCTCGGTCACGTGTTTCACCGGTAGGTGAACGTATCGGCCCGGGGCGTATGGCCGTTTTGATCGCCGACGCCTTCGGGGTACACTACTCGCCTCCACAGTGTCGGGCGACCGAGAACCGCGTGGGCCGACTCGGGTTCGAACCGAAAGAAGACGGTCTCACTCGCTGCTCCCGAGCGTGCGACTTCTAGGGCTCAAATCCGAGCCGGATTCCACGCTGGTGGCTCGCGAAATCGACCGTCTCCGGAGTATGGGCCAACTCGGATTTGAACCGAGAGCCTCCACCTTATCAGAGTGGCGCTCAACCTGATTGAGCTATTGGCCCGCGTGTCCACACCTTGCCGGCTGGTGGTTTTAAGGGTTTCTTTCTCGCGGAGTCACCGGCGATCGTCGAGGTCGTCCGCCCCCCACTCCTCGTCGCCGAACTCGACCGTGTAGTCGTCCTCCGAGAGGTCGTAGGTCCCGTCGTCGGCCCGTCCACCGCCGCCGGGGAAGCCGCCCGTCCAGACGACGCCGGAGGCGAGGCCGCCGGTCTTCCCGTCGGCGTACGGGAGGATAACGAACCGTTTGAGCCCGGCCCGGATCGGGATCCGCGTCGGCGGGACGACGAGCAGGAAGCCGAGCAGGTCGGTGACGAGCCCGGGGGTGAGCAGGAAGGCGCCGGCGGCGATCAGCAGAGCCCCATCGAGCAGCTGGTCCGTCGGGGCCTCCCCGGCGACGAGCCGGCGCTGGATCTTGCGGATCGTTCGCCGGCCCTCCGCACGCACCAGCAACATCCCGATCAGCCCCGTCAACACGACGAACGCCACCATCCCCACCCAGCCGACGAGCTCCGTCTGGCTGACGACGATCGCGAGGATCACCGCGTCCAGAAAGGGGATGAGCAACAGCACCAGCAGCCACCGGAGCATACCCCGAGGTAGCTCCCGGGGGATGAAAACGCTTCCCTCTCGAACGAAGCCCTTAGGCCCACGACGACCCTCCACCGAACATGGACGACGGCCGGGTCGAGTGGCGCGAGTGGGGCGAGGCGGCGTTCGCAGAGGCCACAAACCGGGAGCTGCCGATCCTGCTCTCGCTGACGGCGACGTGGTGTGAGCCCTGTCGGGAGATGGACCGGGAGACGTACGCGCTGGCGGCGATCGCCGCACACGTCCACGACGGGTTCGTCCCCGTCCGTGTCGACGTCGACCGCCACCCCCGGGTCCGGGACCGGTACGCCACGGGTGGGTTCCCCTCGACGGTGTTTCTCACCCCCGACGGGCGGACGATCGCGGGGGCGGGCTACCTCGGACCGGACGCCATGCGCGGGGTGGTAGATCAGATCAGGGAGGTGTGGGCGGAGTCGGGCACCGAGGCGGGCCGAATCCCGCGGGCGCTCCGGGACGACGAGCCACCCGCCGGGACGCTCACGCCCGCGGTCGAGGCTGCGATGGCGACCAGGCTCCGTGAGAACCACGACGAGGTCGCTGGCGGCTGGGGGACGGCCCCGAAGTTCCCGCTCCCGGACGCGATAGCGTTCGCGCTCGACCGTGATCGTGAGATGGCCCGGAGAGCTCTCGAGGCGGTCGACGCGAACCTGTTCGACGAACACGAGGGTGGGTTCTTCCGCTTTGCGGCCGAGGGAGACTGGTCGGGGATCCACCACGAGAAACTCCTCGACGCGAACGCTGCGCTCGTGCGGACGTTCGCCGACGCCTACTGTTACACGGGCGAGAGCCGGTACCGGGAGATCGCCGAGCGGACGATCGGCTACCTGACGACGACGCTGTGGAACGCGGAGGCGGGTGCGTTCGCCGCGAGCCAGGCGCCGGGTGAGGCCGGAAGCTACACGCTCTCGGCGACCGATCGGGAGGCGACCGCCGACCCCCCAATCGACCGGACGGTCTACGCCGGGCCGAACGGACTGGCGACCTCGGCGCTCGCGACCTACGCCGCCTACACCGACGACGAGCGCGCTCGACGGTACGCCGAGCGATCGCTCGCGTTCGTCCGCGAGGAGCTCGTCGACGACGGGATCGTCTCCCACTCGCCCGACGGTGGCGACGAGCCGCCGTTGCTCCGGACACAGGCACGGGTCCTGCAAGCCTCGATCGCAGCTCGGAGCCTCCTCGGGATCACGGGCACGGAGACGGCGCGGGCGATCGCGGACGCGACGATCGATCGGCTCTTCGAGGGCGGCTCGTTCGTCGACGGTCCCCCGGGTCCGGGGTTGCTCGACCGACCGCTTCGCCCGATCGACGCGAACGCCGCGCTGGCCGACGGGTTGATCGACCTCGCGGTGCTCGCCGACGAGCCCCGCTACCGCGAGATCGCCCGCGAGTGTCTAGAGGCGTTCGCCGGGGCAAGCGACCGGTTCGGGCCGCAGGTGGCCCGGTACGCCTCCGTGGTCGCCCGCCTGCTCGACGGCCCGCTGGTGATCCGCGTGGCCGACCCGGCGGGATCGACGCTCCACCGGGGAGCCGTCCGCGTCGCCGACCACAGCAAGGTCGTCGTCCCCGACGCCGACGGGATCCCCGACGGGACGGCCCGCGTCGAGCGCGGCGAGGTGACCTCAGCGCTCGCAGGGAGTCCCGCGGAGCTGGTCGACCGGGTCGGGGCGGTCCTCGAGTGAGCCGTCGGGAGGGATGAAACCACCGCAGCGTTTATCAACGTCGGTTTGGTTTTTCGACGTATGGCGACGCTCAGGGACCTCGGACTCTCGGAGTACGAAGCACGGGCCTACCGGTCGCTGTTGAACACCGGCCCGACAACGGCAAAGGAGTTGTCTCGCGCGAGCGACGTCCCGATGGGGCGGATCTACGACGTGCTGAACAGCATCGAGAGTCACAACCTGGTCCGCAGCCAGACGGCGAGCCGCCCGAAAAAGTACGTCGCCGTCGAGCCCGCGACGGCGCTCGACCGCCTCCTCGAGGACAAACGGCGCGAGCTGGCAGAAAAGGCCGACACCTACGAGGCGATCGTCGAGGAGCTCTCCGAGGAGCTCCACGCTGCAGAGCCGGTCGAAGAACAGTTCTGGACCGCCGTCGTCGGTCCCGAGGAGACGATCGACTTGCTGTTAGAGCGGCTGGCGGCCGCCGACCGCGAGGTGGTGATGGTCGTCGCCGATCCGTCGCCACAGGTCGACGTACGAACCGTCGGCGAGGAGGCACTGACGGCCCTCGAAGACGGCCTCGACAGGGGAGTGGCCGTCGACGTCCTGTTGAACCCGGCGCTCGTCGACGCCCTCTCCCCGGGGGTGGGCCGACGCTACCGGGAGGCCCTCCAGGCACGGGAGGACTTCGCCGTCAGGACGAGCGACGAGGTCCGGGGGACGTTCACCATCGTCGACGACGTCGAAGTCTGCATCCAGGTTCCAAACCCGCTGGGTTCGGGCGAGGCGTTCGGGATGATCGACCTCAAAGACCCCGAGTTCGCCGCGCGGGTACACGAGGAGTTCCTCCCGAGCTGGCGGGGTGCCGATCCGCTCTCGTTCTGACGGCGACGCTCCCGGTTCAGCCCTCGTCGTACTCCTCGTGCATCCGGTCCATCCGGGCGGCCATCACGAAGTCGGTCTCGTGGAGCCCGTCGATCTTGTGGGTCCACATCTCGACGGTGACCTCCCCCCAGGTGAGCGCCAGATCCGGGTGGTGCCACTCATCTTCGGCGAGCTCGCCCACCTCGTAGGTGAACTCGAGGGCGTCTCTGAAGTCCTGGAACGCGTACCGTCCCTCGAGGTGGTGGTCGTCGACGACCGACCAGACGTCGGCGTCGAGGTGATCGTAAAGCTCCTCCAGTTCCGCCCCCGAGAGGGGGTCGTCGTCGCTCGTGCAGGCCGTACACTCCCTGTCCGCGAGTTCGGTCGACATCTCCGTCCGCGTTTACCGGGCTCGGGGCATAACCCTTGCCGTGACCGTCTCTGCGACCGACGGCGTCGGGGTTAGTTTCCGTCGACCTCCGAACGGAGGGTCCCCATGTCGACTACCCGCTCGGCGTGTGCGTTGTGCTGGTGGATCGACTCGTCGTTCGACTGGCTCATCGTGATCACCGCGTCGTCCGGAAGCCCGTCGAACTCCGAGACGACCCCCTCGGCGATGGCACGGACGCAGTCCTCGACGAACTTCGCGTCGCTGTGGGCCGCGAACGTCATGTGGTCCTCGTCGGG
>PUPA01000023.1 GCA_003552885.1 Natrialbaceae archaeon | reverse complement strand
GGTCCCGGAGACTCACCCGACGGGTCCCGGAGACTCACCCGACGGGTCCCGGAGACTCACCCGACGGGTCCCGGAGACTCACCCGACGGGTCCCGAACGACGGCCTGCTCCCCGAGGGTCGTCGGGAACGGACCGGGATCGTCGACGGTCGTGCCGGGATCGAGGAAACAGTCCTCCAGACCGGCTTCGATCGCCGCTTCGTCGAGGTCGGTGCCGATGAACACGAGCTCGGTCCGCCGGTCGCCGTACTCCTCGTCCCAGGGTAGCTCGGGGTGGCTCTCCCGGTAGAGCCGGCGCTGGGCGGCCGACAGGGTGGCGATCCACTCGCCTTCGGCCACCGCGTGTACCGACGGGCCGGCGCCGCTGACCTGGATCAGGAGGTCCTCGAGGCCGGCGATCCAACAGGGGCCTTTCAGCCTGACGACGGACGGCGAGAGCCCGCGTAGAAACGAGGCGAACGGCTCCGGATCGAGCGGGCGGCTCCGGCGGACGGTCACCGAACGCACGCCGTAGACGCTCTCGGGGGACCGGTGGACGTGGTCGCCGTCGTGTTCGTGATCGTGACCGCCGCCGTGTTCGTGTCCGTGATCGTGGTCGCCGTCGTGTTCGTGTCCGTGATCGTGGTCGCCGTCGCGTTCGTGTCCGTGATCGTGGTCGCCGTCGTGTTCGTGTCCGTCGTGGCCGTGATCGTGGCCATGGCTGCCCTCGTCCGCGTCACCGAGTCCGTGGGCGCGGGCCTCCGCGAGCGCGCGCTGCCAGCCGGCGAGCTCGCCGAGCTCGTCCGGCTCGAACGCGTCGACGCCGAGCAGCTCGTCGGGGGCGAGCGCACAGTAGGCCGTCCGGTGGACAGTCGCGTTCGGCTGGAGGGCGCGGACGATCGCTTCGACCCGGTCGAGCTCCGCCCTTTCGAGGAGGTCCCGTTTGTTGAGCAAGACGACGTTGCTCACCTCGATCTGCTCGAGCAACAGATCGGAGAGCGGGCGATCCTCGGCGTCGGGAGCCGTCTCCCGCTCCGGACGCTCGCCGGCGAACGTCTCCGCGAGCAGCCGGGCGTCGACGACGGTCACCAGCGCGTCGACGGTGAACCGGGCGGAAGCGTCGCCGACGGTGAACAACTGGGCGACCGGCGCGGGTTCGCTGATCCCCGAGGACTCGACGACGAGGTGATCGAAGTCGTACCGGCGGGCGAGCCCGCGGACCTCCGTCGCCAGGTCGTCCTGGAGCTCACAGCAGATACAGCCGTTGCTCAGCTCGGCGATCCCCTCACGGGAGATGGACCCCTCGAGCAACGAGGCGTCGACGTTCACCTCGCCCATGTCGTTTACTAGCACGGCGAGTCTGCGGTCGGCGTCCTCGAGCAGCCGGTTTAGGAGCGTCGTCTTCCCGGCACCCAGGCTCCCGCTGACGACCGTGACCGGCGTCCGTTCGCGCATGTCCCCGGAAAGGGGACGACGGCTCAAATAAGGCCGGGCCGTCCGACGGTTCGGGGGTGACGTGCCCAGGCCGTCGGTCCGAAGACGGCGGACTCGGATCGGGGATCCGCGAGCGCCGGGAGGTTCGGCTCCGAGTCGAGGGTCGGCCCCGAGTCGGGAGGATCAGCCCCGAGTCGGGAGGATCAGCCCCGAGTCGGGCGGGTCGACCACCGAGTCGGGCGGGTCGACACGTTTTAGTCGAGGTGTGCGCTATCCGGGCCCGTGACGCTCGTCGACCGGATCGCCGCTTACCGCGCTCGCATCGAGCAGCGGCTCCGCGAGCGCTTCGGTGGGACCTGGGTCGAAGAGTGGGCGCTCGGGCTCTACCACGGGATGCTCTCACATCCGGCGTACGAGAAAATCGAGATGGAAGCCGAAGACGTCGAGGACTCGTTCATGATCGCCTGCTTCCCGGACGCGTTCGGCGTGCCGAGCCCCGTCTCCTACTACACCGCCGAGCTCCTGCCGTACCTCCAAGAGGAGTTCGCCGCCTGGGAGCGTCGGATGTGGGGACGACAGTCGATCTTCGAGTCGAAAGGGCGCCACCACCACCACTTCTGATGGACGGGCGAACGTTCGTCTTCGTCGGCGGGAAAGGCGGCGTCGGGAAGACGACCGTCTCGAGCGCCTTCGGGCTCCGGTGTGCCGAGGACGGCGACCGGACGCTGCTCGTCTCGACCGATCCGGCCCACAGCACGGGCGACGTCTTCGACCAGCGGTTCGGGGACACCCCTCAGCCCGTCGAGGGTCACGAGGGGCTCGACGCACTCGAACTCGACCCCGAGGAGGAGGTCGAACGCCACCGCAAACGGCTCAGACGCGAGCTCGGCACGCAGCTGTCGGCGCCGATGGTAAACGAGGTCGACCTCCAACTCGAGATGGCCCACCGGACGCCCGGCGCCTACGAGGCGGCGTTGTTCGACCGCTTCGTCGAGGTGATGCGCTCGTCGGAGGGGTACGACCGGGTCGTCTTCGACACCTCCCCGACGGGCGGCACCTTGCGGCTGCTCGCGCTCCCCGAGCTGCTGGAGGGGTGGATCGAGCGGCTGATCGACAAACGCGAGCGGAGCATCGACCTCTACGAGAAGGCCGCGATCGGCCGGCAGACCCCCCGGCGGGTGGCCGACGGCGACCCCATCCTCGAAAGGCTCGAACAGCGCCGGGAGAAGTTCGCCTTCGCGGGCGAGACCCTCCGGGAGGAGTCCTCGTTCGTCCTCGTGATGAACCCCGACACGCTATCCCTACGAGAGACCTCCCGGGCGCTCGACAGCCTGGGGGAGTACGGGCTGACCGTCGGCGGCGTCGTGGTGAACAAGGTCACTCCCGAGCCCGACCCCCACGAGGAGGGGACGGGGGCGGCGTACCTCCGGGCCCGCTGTGAGAGCGAGCGCGAACGGATCCGGCAGGCCCGCGAGGAGCTCGAGGCCCCGATCCTCGCGGAAATCGAATCCCGCGTCCGGGACGTGCGAGGCGAGTTGCTCGCCGACGTCGCCTCGAAGCTCGACCGCCGGACGGCCGTCGGCGGGGCGGAGTGAGGACTCCAGGGCGCGAGGACTGTAGGACGGAGCGAGGACGGTGGGGCAGAGCGGGGACGGATCGACGGCGGGGCGGAACGAGGCCGGCGGGGTGAACTGACGGCGGCGGGGCGAGCCGGCGGGGAGCTTTTGACCGTGGCCGTCGACCTGTCGGGCGATGACACGGCTCGTCGAACTCGACGGCACCGGCCCGCGGAAGCTCGACCCCTCGGACCTCGATCCGGAGAAAGGGGACGTCGCCGTCTGCCAGTGTGGGCTCTCGGGGTCCTTTCCGTTCTGCGATGGCTCCCACCGGCAGGTCACGGGGGAGGAAGACGGCGTCCGGTACGTCTACCAGGACGGGGAACGCCACCGGGTCGAACGGATCGTCCGCGAGGAGTAGTGAGACTCGCCCTCACAGCCGGGCGAGCAGGCCGCCGTCGGCCGGATCGAGCGACCGCGAGGAGTTGAGCACGACCAACGTGCTGCTCGTGGCCATCGCGATCGCCGCGAGGAAGGGGTTGAGCAGGCCGGCGACCGCCAGCGGGATCGCGATCCCGTTGTAGACGAACGCCCAGCCGAGGTTCTGGCGGATCCGGCGGTGGGTCCCCCCGGCGATCTCGAGGGTCTCGGCGACGGCTCCGAGGTCGTCGCCGACGACGACCGCGTCGGCGGCGTCGGTCGCGAGTTTCGTGCCGCTACCCATCGCGATCCCGACGTCCGCGGCCGCGAGCGCCGGCGCGTCGTTCGAGCCGTCACCGACCATCGCGACGGGGCCACGGGAACGCAGCCGGCGGACCGTCTCGGCTTTCGCCTCCGGGGGGACGCCGGCGAACACCTCGTCGACCCCGCCGACGGCGCGGAATCTGTCGGCGGCCGCCCCTTCGTCGCCGGTGATGAGCACGACCTCCCTGCCCGTCGCGAGCGTCTCGACCGCCTCGCGCCACTCCTCGCGGGGAGCGTCGCCGACGACGATCACGCCGCGAGCCCGACCGTCCCAGCCGACGACGACGGGGACGTCGCCGTCCACGCGAGCCCGATCGATCCGCGCCTCGAGCTCCCCGGAGACTGTCAGCCCCCGGTCGGCGAGCAGAGCCGGGTGGCCGACGACGACGCGCTCGCCGTCGACGCGGCCGACGACGCCACGGCGCTCGCGTTCGAACCCCTCGACGGGAACCGAACCGACGGACGGGGCGTCTCCCGTCGATCCGTCGCCCTCGTTCGTCCGCCGCCCGCCGCCGGGATCGCCGACCTCGACGCCGCCGTCGGTCGACGGTTCGCCCCCGTCGGCGGCCGCGACGATCGCCCCGGCGATCGGGTGTTCGGAGAGCCGCTCGACGGCCGCCGCCCGCCGGAGCAGCTCGTCGGGGCCGGTTCCGGCTCCCGGGTGGACGCCGCCGACGGCCATCGAGCCGGTGGTGAGCGTGCCGGTCTTGTCTAGGGCGACGACCTCGACCGTCGGGGCGTCCTCGAAGATCGTCTCCGCGGCGACGACGATCCCCCGTTCGGCGGCGTCGCGGACGCCCGAGGCGATCGCGAGCGGCGTCGCGAGCCCGAGCGCACACGGACAGGAGACGATGAGGACGGTGAGTCCGACGAGCAAGGCTGCGGTGACGCTCGAGCCGGTCGCGAGCATCGCCACGGCCACGACGGTCGCGAGGACGAGCACGAGCGGGACGAAGATCGTCGCGAGCTTGTCAGCGAGCCGCTGGACGCCCGGCCTGGCGCTCTGGACCTTCCAGAGCAGCTCGAGCAGCCGGTCGAGGGTGCTCTCTGCCTCCTCGCCGACCTCGAGGACCAGCGGCGCGTCCGTGACGACCGTCCCACCCCTGAGGGCGTCCCCGGGCACCTTCCCGACGGGGAGGGACTCGCCGGTGATCAGCGACTCGTCGACGGCCGCCGACCCCTCGTGTACCGTCCCGTCGAGGGGGACCCGCTCGCCGGCGCGGACGAGCAGCCGGTCGCCGGGGGCGACCTCCTCGATCGGGACGGAGTCGCCGCCAGGGTGGCGGCGGGCCTCGGTGACTTGCCGTTCGGTCAACGCCGAGAGCAAGCCGGCGGCCCGGCGTTTGACCACGCCCTCGTAGTAGGTGCCGCCGGTGACGACGAGGACGATCGCGATCGAGACGTCGAAGTAGAGGTCGGTCCGCCCGACCGCCATCGCCAGGGTGCTGTAGGCGTACGCCGCGAGCGCGGCGACGGCGACGAGTAAGTCCATGTTCGGCATCCCGGCCCGGAGGCTGACGTACGCCCCCCGAAGGATCGGGTAGCCGGTGTAAAAGAGCACGAAAGAGGCCATAAGCCAGATGTTCAGGTAGACGTAGAGGCCGTCGAACGTGCCGAGCTCGACGACCGGGGGGTAGCCGAAGTACTGTGGGTACAGGAAGATCGCGTACCAGATCATCGCCATCATCCCGAACATCCCACCACCGATCAGGAACTTCACGAGCGCGATATCGTTGTCGGGAACGCCGTCGTCGTCGCCCACACCGCGCTCGCGTGCGGTGTACCCGAACCCGGAGAGCAGCTCAGGGAGCTCCTCGGGGTCGACGCGGTCGGGATCGTAGACGAGCCGGACGGCGTCGCTGGCGTAGCTCGCCTCGGCGGCGTGGACCCCGTCGACGGCGGTCGCCCGGCCCTCGAGGAACGCCTCGCAGGTCGCACAGTGCATCCCGTCGACCGCGAGGAAGGCGTCCTCGCCCTCGACCTCCTCGACGGACCGACCCTCACCCGCCACGGCGTCCTCGATCGCCGACGCCTCGGGTGTGTCGACGTCGCCGAGGGCACGCTGGACTTCGAGACAGCCACGACAGCAGAAGCCACCGTCGAGTTCGGGGTCGGTGATCGGCGGCGACGGCGTGGGTAGCTCACAGAGCGAGCAGGCGGCCGGTCGGTCCGCGTCCGCCGGATCGGTGGAAGTCACGTCGAGAACCGTCGGGGGTCGCGTTCGGTGGTCCGTTCGTCCGTCGCGGACATCGTGGCGGTCAGGCCGCCTCCGGCTCGCCGTGGGGCCCACCCTCCGCCGGGCTCATGAGCAGGTACAGCGAGACGGAGATCAACACGACGTTCACCGCGGCGACGGCGGCGATCGTGCTCGGGCGGATCAGGACGTAGCCGACGACCGGGAAGATGGCCAAGAACGCGATCACTGCAGCCACCCTCGGCGGGAATCCATCGGACGACATGACGGTGACTGAGGGGCGCTCACACTTAAAGACCCCACCCGTTCCTACACCCTGAGAACCGTGAATTTTAGTAAGAGCCCGTGGTTAGCTACGTGGTGATATGGCCTTGGAAGAACCGCAGCAGAAGCGACAACTCGGCCACGACGAGTTCGACCCGGTGGGAACGCTCGCACTGATCGGGCTCTACTTCCTGGTGCTCGTGGCCATGTGGCTGTTCATGTACTTCGTCGAGTTCCTCGGCAACGACCCGACGGTCGTGGGCTCGCTCGTTACCGGGGGCGTGGTATGAACGTCCACCAGTACGAACGGTACTGGCTGATCGCCGCGCTCGTGTTGATCGTCGCGATCATCGCGACGGTCACGTACGGCGCGGTCGGCATCGGCATCGCGATGATCGACGACTCCGAGGAGACCGTCGATCCCGACGCGCTGGGCGAGGACGAACGGTTCTCCGAGACCGGCACTCACCAGGTCGGAGAGAACGAGTACGAGGTGAACGTCATCGCCTGGCAGTTCAGCTACGAGCCGGGCGGGAGCCCCGATCCGCCGATAGAAGTGCCCGCGGACAGCGAGGTCACCTTCTACGTCACGAGCGAGGACGTGATCCACAGCTTCAGCGTCGTCGGCACGAACGTGAACACGATGGTCATCCCCGGCGAGGTCGCCACGATGACCGTCGAGTTCGACGAGGCAACCGAGTACGGCCTGCTCTGTAACGAGTACTGCGGGGAGCTCCACCACGAGATGGAAGGGGAGATCATCGTCCACCCCGAAGAGGAGTTCGACCTCTTCGAGATCCCCGCCGTCGACGCGCCCGAGCAGGTCGACGTCGGCGAGGAGGCGGAGATCACCGTCACGCTCGCGAACGAGCGCCACCAGGAGCGGTCGACGACTCTCGCCTTCGAGTTCGACGGCGACGAACAGAGCGAGGACGTCACCGTCGACGGCCAGTCGACCGAGGAGGTCACGTTCACCGTCGACACGGCCGCCCTCGAGGACGACGACTACTCCTGGAGCGTCACGGTCGAAGACGGGATGGAACGGACCGTCGACGAGAGCGGACAGCTGACGGTCGGCGAGCCGGAGGAGGAGTAAAATGAGCACGTACGTCGAACGCTTCCCGGCGGAGGCAAAGGTCATCAGATCGGCGTTTTACGTGTCGTTCGTCTCGCTGGCGATCGGCGCGCTGATGGGGCTACTCCAGACGTTACACCGGACGGGTGTCGTCGAGGTGTTCGGCGAACCCGGCACCTACTACACCGTGTTGACCACCCACGGGGTGTTCCTCGTGATCGCCTTCACTATCTGGTTTCTGGTGGGGGTGTTCGTCTGGGCGGTGACGACGAGCCTGGATCGGGGCGTCGAGAACCTCCGGCTCACCTGGGGGTGGTACGGACTGATGAGCTTCGGGACGGCGCTGGCCGGCATCGCCATCCTCGCCGGCTTCGTCGACGACTGGCCGGTCGTCGGCGACATCAGCGCCGACGTCCTCTTTACGTTCTACGCGCCGTTGCAGGCACACCCGATGTTCTACCTCGGGCTGGCGATCTTCATCGTCGGCACCTGGATCGCCGGCGCCGACTGGTTCCGCTCGTGGTGGGTCTGGAAACAGGAGAACCCGGGCGAGCGGATCCCGCTGCCGACGTTCATGGTGTTGACGACGATGCTCATGTGGTACATCGCGACCCTGGGCGTCGCCGTCGCGGTGCTCGCGTTCCTGTTGCCGTGGTCGCTCGGCCTGCTCGAGACCGTCAACCCGCTTCTCACCCGGACGCTGTTCTGGTTCTTCGGCCATCCGGTCGTCTACTTCTGGCTGATGCCGGCGTACATGATGTGGTATCTCCTCTTGCCGAAGATCTCCGGCGGCCGGCTGTTCAGCGACCCGCTCGCACGTGTCGTCTTCATCCTCTTTCTGATCCTCTCGGTGCCGACCGGGATCCACCACCAGTATCTCGACCCCGGCATCTCGGAGGGATTTAAGTTCATCGCGATGACCAACACGATGTTCCTGCTGTTGCCCAGCCTGCTGACGGCGTTCACCGTCGTCGCGAGCATGGAACACGGCGCCCGCCAGCGCGGCGGGGAGGGACGCTTCGGCTGGCTGAAGGCGCTCCCGTGGGGGAACCCGACGTTCACCGGGATGGCTCTGGCGGGGCTCATGTTCGCCGCCGGTGGCTTCTCGGGGATGATAAACGCCGGCATGAACATCAACTACCTCGTGCACAACAGCTTCTGGGTGCCCGGTCACTTCCACCTCACCGTCGGCACGGCAGTCGCGCTGACGTTCATGGCGGCGACGTACTGGTTCCTGCCCCAGCTTACGGGACGGAAGCTGTTCAGCAGGCCCCTCGCGCTCGTCCAGGTCGTCCTCTGGTTCGTCGGCATGACGTTCATGTCGAACGCGATGCACCGGGCCGGCCTGCTCGGCATCCCGCGTCGGACCGCCGAGCCGTGGTACGACGGCTTCGAGTTCGAGGCCGGCGTCGGCTCGGTCGGCGAGCTGAACATCCAGATCGCCCTCGGGGGGACCCTGCTCACCCTCTCCGTGGCGATCTTCCTCGTCGTCGTGATCGGCACCGCGCTGAACGGAAAGTCCTCGGAGATCGGGGCCAACGCCATCCCCGAGCCGCTGTCGGGTCCGGAGGACTCCCCGCTCGTCCTCGACAACCTCAAGCTGTGGACGGTGATCGCGATCGTGCTCGTGGTGCTCGCGTACACCCTGCCGCTGGCGTCGATCATCGACCGCGGCGGCCTGCTCGGTCCGGGCGGACGGGCGTTCCCGATGAGCCTCGACACCCTGGTCGTCCTCGCACAGCTGGCCACGGAAGGGGCGCTCTCGCGGTAGCGATCCGCCGCCCGACCCCGGGCGCGAAGACGCTACCAGTTCGAAGCGCGAAAGTACCACGATCGCCGCTTTCAGCCCTCCTCGAACCCGTTCCCGATAACTGAGAATCGGCTCGCATCTATACTTTCACGGGGCTACTGACTCAGTACACGAATGACCGACGAACACACACGAACGGTGACCGGGGTGGGGGAGTGATGCGGATCTCCCGGAGCTCGCTTCTGATCCTCGCCGCGTTCATGATTCCGGTGGTCGTGGAGTTTCGAACGCTGCTTTTGATGTTCGGCATCGACGTCTCGATCGAGGCAGCCGTCGCGGCCAGCGTGGTCGCCGTCGCCGCCGTCGTCGTCTGGGCGGTCTTCCCGGATCGCGAGAGCCACGACGGCGCAGAGACGGCGTGAGCCGTCGAGGTCGGTTCACACGCCGAGATACCGCTCGTACACCGGCGGTTCGGCGAGCTCTTCGGCCTGGGTGAGCCGGCGGACCGAGCGGGCGACCTCCCTGATGCTCGCCGCCTGCTCCTGGCTGGCTGCCGCGGCTCCTTCAGCCTCCTCGGCGGCGGTCTCGGCCGAGCGAGCGACCTCCTCGACGGTGGTGGCGATCAGCTCGACGCTCTCTGCTTGCTGGTCCGTCGCGGCCACGACGTCTTCCATCCCCGCGGCGGTCGTCTCCGCGGAGTCGTGGATCGCATCGAGGTCGTCGACGGTCTCTCTGACCCGGTCCGTGCCGTCGGCGACGTGCTCGACGGTGCCCTCCGCGGTGTCGACCATCCCCTCGGCGTCGGTCCGGACCTCCTCGACGGCGGTCGCGATCTCGTCTAGATCCTCCCGGGCCCGCTCGGAGAACGACATCACCTCCTCGGCGATCACCCCGAGGGTCGAACTCTCCCCGGAGGCCCGGGAGGCCTCGATGTTCGCGTTCGTCGCCAGCACCTTCGTGCGCTTTGCGAGCTCGTCGATCCGGTCGACGACGTCGTCGATCGCCTCGGTGCGGGCTTCGAGCTCGTTGGCCGCGGTGCTGACCCGTTCGGTGGCCGCCTCGATCTCTTCCAGCGCGGCGAGGGCCCCGTCGGCCGACTCGGTGCCCGAGGCCGCGAGGGTCTCGGTCCGCTCGCTCGCCGCGCTGGCCTCGTCGGCGATCGAGGCGACCTCCTCGACGGCGGCGCTGACGTCCGAGAGCTCCATGGCCGCCCGGCTGACGTCCTCGGCCTGGCGGTCGGTCAGCCCGCTTATCCGCTCGGCCCGCCCGGCGACGTCCTGGCTCGCCTCGTGGAGCTCGAGGATCGGCGCCTCGACCTCCTCTTCGACCTCGGTCGCCAGCTCGTCGCGGCGGTCTACCGCCCGCTCTAGCTCCTCGGCGTAGGAGTCGACGTACGTGTCCGCGGCGACCTGCATGTCGAGGTTCATGATCCGGAGAAGCGAGAGCAACTCGCGCATCCCCTCGTCGACCGCCTCCCGGATCGCCTCCTCTAAGGCATCGTCGAACAGCTCCTCATCCTCGCTCCCGGATCCCAGAAGACGGGCTAGCGCGCCCGGCTCCTCCCGGTCGGCCTCCCGGCGGTCGGCCCACTCTTCGAGCTCGTCGACGACCGCCTGCTGGACCCGGTCGTTCATCACCCGCTCGAAGATGAGATCGTAGTAGACACCGTACTGCCCGACGTACTGTTTGAGGGGCATGTCGATGAGCTCGTGGAGCTTCCCGATCCGGGCGCGGTTTTTGAAGTACTCCCTGTCGTAGGTGCCACTCGCGAGCGAGAGGAGATACGCCTGCTGGGTCCGTTTCAGCTGGGGGACGTCCTTCGGCGAACGGCCGATCACCTCGACGGCCTCCTCGTACTGGACCAGGTTCGCATAGAAGTCCTCGGCGATCTCCTCGCGGTGATCGCTCAACACCGGTCGGAGGCGTTCGAGCCGGCTCGCGTCCTCCTCTCCGAACCCGATGAACTCCTTTCGCCACCCGATCTCCGCCTCGTCGAGTCCGATCCCCTCGACGAGTTCGTCGGCGTCGACGAACTGGTTGTAGCCGCCGTGGCCGAACGTCCGTTCCGGATCCATACCGGTACATGAGCGGAACAATTTTTAACTGTTGTGTCCGGTCGAAAGACCGATCCGAATGCGACGACGGCATCGAGCCGACGGACGTGGCGGTCGAGCCGACGCCGGTAGCCACGAGCGCGCCTGTGTTCGGTCGTCGGCCGACGTCCGTCACGAGCGCCGACGGGAGTAAGACCGGTTTACACGGCGTTCGTCGCCCATACTTTTTTGACCGGAAACGGACGACGGCGTATGGCAGAGCGGACGCGGTCGACCGGCAGCCTCGACAGATCGGCGCTTGCCTCGTATCTGGCCGAGCTCGCCGAGGAGTTCGACGGCGACGGGGAGGCC
>PUPA01000021.1 GCA_003552885.1 Natrialbaceae archaeon | reverse complement strand
GGTCTGGAGGCGCAGCCCACCCTCCTCGGCGTAGCGGTCGGTGAACATCGCCATCCCGCCGACGAGCTCTCTGACTGGCTCGCGCATGATCTCCCGGGGCTCGGGTTCGAGACGCTCGTAGCTGCGGATCACCCGCGGCGTGTTGGCCACGACCTCCCAGTCGGCGTCGAGCTCCTCGGGGAGCCACGGCTCGACCTCCGCGAGGAACTCCTCGGCGGTGACCGGCTCCTCGGGGTCGAGCAGTCGGTCGTACAGCGCGAGCAGTGCGGTCTGGTCGGCCGGCGGAACGTGTCCTGCGTCCTCTATCGTGTCGGCTATCCGACAGAGGAGGTAGCCGAGGCAGATGTGGCGTGCCATCGGCTCTTCGAGCCGATCGACCGTGATAGAGAACGTCCGCGAGACGCCGTGAACGGCCCCATAACACCACTCGAGGTCTGCGTCCGTCGTCGGTTCCGGCTGCCCCGTGGTCATCTATTGCGGAGGGTTTCGGGCCCCCCCTGCAAAAACGCCCCGGTCCCGGCACGGATCGGATAAACGAGGAAAACGTAAAGATGCGACCGATCGAATCCCCGGACATGGACCTCAGGCCGTCGCCCGAGCAACGCCAGATCCAGGAGGCCGTCGCGGCGTTCGTCGACGAGGAGGTGGTCCCCGTCGCCGACGAGATAGACCGCACCGACGAGTTTCCCGCGGATCTCGTCGACCAGATGGCGGACCTCGGCCTGATGGGGATGCCGTTTCCGGAGCGCTACGGCGGCGCCGGCGTCGACTACCACTCCTATGCGATCGCCTTAGAGGAGCTCTCGCGGGGGTCGGGTGGGCTGGGAACGATCGTGGCCGCACACGTCTCCCTGGCCGCGAACGCTGTCTACGAGTTCGGCGACGATCACCAGCGCGAGCGGTATCTGACGCCGCTCGCCGAGGGGACCGACGTCGGCGCGTTCGCCCTCTCGGAGGCCGGCGCCGGCAGCGACGTCCCCGCGATGGAGACGACGGCGAGACGGGACGGCGAGGAGTACGTCGTCGACGGGAACAAACTCTGGATCTCGAACGGTTCGGTCGCGGACACGGTGATCGTCTTCGCGAAGACCGACCCCGACGCCGGCAGGAGCGGGATCTCCTCGTTCGTCGTTCGGCCGGCCGAGGACGAGGGGTTCCACGTCGAGGGGACCGAGGAGAAACTCGGCGACAAGGGCTGTCCGACCGCGGAGCTTCGGTTCGAGGACCTACGAATTCCCGCCGACCGCCGGCTCGGCGAGGAGGGCGAGGGATTCCTCCAGGCCCTCGAGATCCTCAACGGCGGTCGGATCACCATCGCCGCCCGCGGGGTCGGCATCGCGCGGGCGGCGTTCGAGGCCGCCCGCGAGTACGCCCGCGAGCGCGAACAGTTCGGCCGCCCGATCGGCGAGTTCCAGGCGATCAAACACAAACTCGCCGACATGGACACGAAGATCCAGGCCGCGAAGCTGTTGATGCACCGGGCCGCGGACCGGAAGATCCACGGGGAGACGTACGTCACGGCGGCCGCCCAGGCGAAGCTGTACGCCAGTGAGGTCTCCCGTGAGGTCGCCGAGGCGGGGATCCAGGTCCACGGCGGCTACGGCTACACGAAGGACTTCCCCGCCGAACGGTTCTACCGGGACGCGAAGCTCAACGAGATCTACGAGGGAACGAGCGAGATCCTCCGAAACACCATCGGAGACCGCTTACTCGAGCCATGACCGTGCCGTCTACGCTACGAACCACCTCCGTACGAACAGCGAAGACTGATAGTCCCCCCACCGTGTAACTCAGCTATGCGAGACGAATACGACGTGGTGATCGCCGGCGCCGGCCCCGCGGGCGGTCAGTGTGCACGCGACCTCGCCGCCCGGGGATACGACGTCGTCGTGCTCGAAACAGAGACGGAATCGGAGTTCCCCCGGACGAGCAACAAGTCGACTGCGGGCACGTTCCCGTCGATGATGACGGCCTTCGGCGTCCCCGACGACGTCGTGATGAACTACACCGACAGCGTGGTCCTCGAGTCGCCCCGGGATCACTTCGTGAAAGAGCAGGCCGGCGCGGTCCTCGAGTTCGCCGACTTCAAACGCTGGCTGGTCGCCGACAGCCGCGCCGACGGCGCGGAGTACCGCTTCGACGCGCGGGTCACCGGCCCGATCCTCGAGGACGGCGAGATCGTCGGCGTCGAGTACAACGGGAGCGAGTCGGTCTACGGCAAGGTCGTCGTCGACGCGACGGGACCGAGCGCGCCGCTGGCGAAGGCACTCGACGTCGTCGACCTCAAACGGGAGAACCACGCGATCGGGATCGAGTACGAACTCGAAGGGATCGAGGTCGACCACCCCGGCTTCGCCGACCTGACCGACGCGATGATGCTCAGGCTCGATCACGCCATCGCCCCCGGGGGGTACTCCTGGATCTTCCACACCGGCGCGGACACGGCGAAAGTCGGTCTCTGTTACATCCAGAACCACATCCACACCCGTCACGCCGAGGAGTCCCGCACCATCGACGGCTACCTCGAACACTGGCTCGAGACCGACCCGCGGTTCGCCGACGCCGAACGGATCGATGGCGTCCAACACCGCGGCTCGGCACACATCCAGCCACCCACGAACCTGAGTACCGACAACTTCCTCGCGATCGGCGACACGGTGCCGACGCTCGACCCGCTCTGGGGGGAGGGGATCCACAAGTGTATGAAGTCCGCCCGCGCGGCGGCGACGACCGTCGACGCCTGTCTCGACGACGGCATCGAGGACACCTCCGCCTCGGAGATGGCCCTTTACGACAAACTCTGGCACCGCGACGTCGCCCCGCGGATGGACACGCGCCTGCGGATGACCGAGTTGCTGTATCTCGCCCCGAACGACCGGTACGACCGGCTGATGGAGGACTTGAATCGCCTCGACGACCGGACACTGGCACGGGCGAACGACGGCGACCTGCGGGCGATCGCCAGCCTGCTGCACCTCGAGGACCTCCCGCTTCTCGGCCAGTACCTCCGGGATCACCTCGATCTCGACCTCGGCCCGTTCGGCCGGCTCGCCGGCGACGCCGCCGGCCGAACCCCGAGTCCGTCCCGATACGACTGAGCCGGGATCGGTCTCCGATCGGCTCCGTTTCGCGCCGTTTATTCGGTCTCCGGAACTGCCTCCGGGGCGTGCGCTCTGAGGAGTTCGAGGACCGACTCTGCCCCCTGGAACCCCTCCGCGAGCCGGCCGCGCTCGATGCCGTCGACGAAGACGACGAGCGTCGGCACCGACCGGACGTCGTACGCCTCGATCAGGCCGGGATCAGTCCGGGGGTTGATCAGCCCGACCGACACGTCCGCGCTCCGGGCGACGGTGCCGAGCACCGGCTCCATCGCCGCACAGTTCGGGCAGCCGTTCGTGAAAAACTCCACGAGGGCGACGTCGGCCCCCGAGACGAACGACTCGAGGGCCGCGGCGTCCTCGAGCCGCTTCGGTTTCGCGTCCGGATCCATACGTACCGTCGGAACGTGGCGTTCAAGTCGGTGTCGACGTCGTGCCGGCGTGGCGACGGTCGGCCCGACGGCCACGCCACCGGCCGCGGGCGCCCCGTCCACGGCGCAGCGATCGACGACGGCCCGACCGGTCCCGGCACGGGCTTTTGTCCGTCGGCGTGGTCGGGGCTCCCGGATGACCGATTCGAACCCGATTCGGGAGGCCGGCTCGTGGCTGTTCGTCCGGGCGAACCGCTGGCTGCTCACCGGCGTCGTCCTCCTCGTGGCGTTTCTCGCCTTCGTCGTCGTCGGTCAGCTCCGTCCGGAGGCGCTCCGGCGGATCGTCGAGGACCACGGCGGGGTCGCGTTCCTCTTTACCGCGTTCGTCGGCGCGATCGTCACCGGCACGTCGATCGTCGTCACCGTCGCCCAGCTCGCGCTCTCCCAGGAGCTCGGTGCCGTCGGCGACCAGCGCGAGCGCATGCGTGGCGCCGTCGAGTTCCGCCGGGACGTCGAGGCCCTCCTCGAGGACGAGGTCGCTCCCGCCGAGCCCGCGGCGGTTCTCGCCGGCCTGGTCGGCGCGGTCGAGGCGCGGGCACGCCGGCTCGCTGACGCGGCTTCGGTCGAAGACGTCGCGGGTCGGGAGGCGATAACGGCGTACGCCGGGGCGGTCGTCGACGACGCACGGACGACCGGCGCCGGACTCGAAGGGGCCCAGTTCGGCACGTACGAGGTGACCCGACACGCGCTCGCGTTCGACTACTCCCGTCGGATCGTCGACGCCCGACGGCTCCGGGCCGACCACGGCGACGCGCTCTCCCCGGCCACCGAGGCGGCCATCGAGGGCCTGATCGAGGCGTTGACCCTCTACGGGCCGGCGCGAGAACACTTCAAGACGCTTTACTTCCAGTGGGCGCTCATCGACCTCTCGCGGGCACTCCTGTTCGTCTCGGTGCCCGCGCTGGTGGTCGTCGGGGCGCTGGCGACGACCGTCGACGCGGCCGCGTTGCCGGGGTCGACCCTCGGCGTCGACGACCTCGTCTGGGTGATCAGCGCGGGGTTCGCCGTCGGTCTCGCCCCGTTCGTCGTCTTCTTCGCGTACGTCCTCCGGATCACGACGGTCGCGAAGCGGACCCTCTCGATGGGACCGTTCGTCCTCCACGACCGCGAGCGGGGGTGACCTCCGTCGGAACCTGGTGTGGCCGTCCGCCGGCCCCGACGGGGCTCACTCGATCGTGAGCGTCTGGAGGTCCTCGGCGAACCGGACCTCGCCGTCGTAGTTCGCGGCGATCGACTCGCGCATCTCCGCTTCCCGGCCGTCGGTGTGGGGGTAGAGGTGGGTGAGGTAGAGCCGACCGATCTCGTGGCCGGCGAGGACCTCTCCGAGCGCCGAGGGCGTGGGGTGACCGGAGACGTCGACGTCGTCGGGGAACGAACAGTCGTGGGCGAACACCGCCGAGCCGTCGGCGAAGTTCGCCAGACCGGCGAACGCCTCGCTGTCGCCGCTGAACGTAAACCGGTCGTCGAACCGGTAGGCGAGACAGGGAAGGGAGTGGCGGGTCTCGTAGGCCGAGACGTCGAAACCGGCCGCCGAGAACTCGCCGGCGGCGACCTCCCGGAGGCTCAGCTCCAGCCGTCCGTCCATGTACTCGTGGACCGACAGCAACCCGTCGACGAGCGTTTTCGTTCCCCGTGGACCGACGACAGCTAAGTGTTCCTCGCCGGCGAGCCACCGGGCTTTCATCAGCGGGAGCAGGTCGGCGACGTGGTCGAGGTGGTGGTGGGTGAGCAGGACGGTCGAGACGTTCTCGTAGCCGATTCCCGACTGTTGGAGCCGCTGGAGGACGCCACAGCCACAGTCGATCAGGAGCGTCCGTCCGTCCTCCTCGACGGCGATTCCCGTCTGGAACCGCTCGCCGGTGGGCATCGCCGAGCCAGTCCCGAGGAAGGTCACGTCCATGGCGAGCTATGGGTCCGGCCGACCGAAAGCGGTTTCGACGGCCCCTCACCGCTGATACGAACCGCCGTGGCCGACACGGCGGACGGGGACACGCCACCGCGGGCTCCCCGGGCGGGGCTCTCGCCGGCTGCCGTGAGGGCGTTCCGGCCACACCGCCCGCTCGATCCGACGCCTTCGGTCGGTTTCCCGAAAGCATTATCCGACCGACCGGCGTAGCCGGCGTCGATGACCGAGTCCCCGCCACCGGGAGGTGAACCGCCGTGGAGCTGATCGTCACGGAGAAGGACAACGCCGCACGGCGGATCGCCGAGATCCTGAGCGGCGGCTCGATGGACGCGAGCCGCGAGCGGGGGGTGAACGTCTACGAGTGGGGGGGGACGCGCTGTGTGGGCCTCTCCGGACACGTCGTCGGCGTCGACTTCCCGCCGGAGTACGGGGAGTGGCGCGACGTCGAGCCCGTCGAGCTCGTCGACGCAGACGTCGAGAAGCGAGCGACGAGAGAGGACATCGTCGCCACGCTCCGGATCCTCACCCGGAAGGCGGAGCTCGTGACGATCGCCACCGACTACGACCGCGAGGGGGAGCTCATCGGCAAGGAGGCCTACGAGATCGTCCGCGAGGTCGACGAGGAGGTGCCCGTCAGGCGGGTCCGGTTCTCCTCGATCACCGAGGGCGAGGTCAGACGGGCGTTCGACGAGCCCGACGAGATCGACTTCGACCTCGCGGCGGCCGGCGAGGCCAGACAGATCATCGACCTGATCTGGGGGGCGGCGCTGACGCGGTTTCTCTCCCTGACCTCCGGTCAGCTCGGCGAGGACTTCATCTCCGTCGGCCGGGTCCAGTCGCCGGCGCTGAAGCTGATCGTCGACCGGGAACGCGAGATCGAGGCGTTCGACCCCGAGACCTACTGGGAGCTGTTCGCCGAGCTCGCCCGAAACGGCGACTCCTTTCAGGCCCAGTACTTCTATCGCGACGAGGAGGGCAACGAGGCCGAGCGCATCACGGACGGGACGGCTGCCGAGGAGGCCTACGACGCCCTCGCCGGCGCGGAGTCGGCGACCGTCGTCGACGTGAACCGGCGACGCCGGACCGACGAGCCGCCGGCGCCGTTCAACACGACTCAGTTCATCCGCGCGGCGAGTGCGATCGGCTTCTCGGCGAAGCGGGCGATGTCGATCGCCGAGGATCTCTACACCGCCGGCTACATCACCTACCCCCGGACCGACAACACGGTCTACCCCGGGGAGCTGGAGCCGGCGGAGCTGGTCGGGGAGTTCGCCGATCACCCGGTCCTCGGGGAGTCGGCGGACCTCCTACTCGGAGCCGACGAGCTCGTCCCCACCGAAGGCGACGAGGAGACCACCGACCACCCGCCGATCCACCCGACCGGCGAGATCCCGACCCGCGGCGGCGACGTGGACGAAAGCGAGTGGAAGGTCTACGAGCTCGTCGTCCGGCGTTTCTTCGCGACCGTGGCCGAACCTGCCGTCTGGGAGCACCTGAAGATCGTCGCCGACGCCGACGGCTGCCGGCTGAAGGCAAACGGCAAGCGGCTCCTCGAGGCGGGCTACCACGAGGTCTACCCGTATTTCTCGACGAGCGAGAACCACGTCCCCGCCGTCGAGGAGGGCCAGCGGCTGGCGGTCGACGAGGTCGAACTCGAGGAAAAGGAGACCCAGCCGCCACGGCGGTACGGCCAGTCGCGGCTCATCGAGACGATGGAGGTGATGGGGATCGGAACGAAAGCGACCCGACACGAGATCGTCGAGAAGCTCTACGACAGGGGGTACGTCGAGAACGATCCGCCGCGGCCGACCCGGCTCGCGACGGCCGTCGTCGAGGCCGCCGAGAGCTTCGCAGACCGGGTGGTAAGCGAGGAGATGACCGCCCAGCTCGAGGCCGATATGGACGCCATCGCGGCCGGCGAGGCCACCTTAGCGGAGGTCACGGCCGAATCCCGGGAGATGCTCGCGGACATCTTCGAGGAGCTCGCCGACTCCCGCGAGGAGATCGGTGACCACCTCCGGGAGTCGCTCAAAGACGACAAACGCCTCGGACCGTGTCCGGAGTGTGGGGAGGACCTGCTCGTTCGTCGAAGCCGGTACGGCTCGTACTTCGTCGGCTGTGACGGCTACCCCGACTGTGAGTTCACCCTGCCGCTGCCCTCGACCGGCAAACCCCTGATCCTGGAAGACCGGTGTGAGGTCCACGGCCTCAGGGAGGTAAAGATGCTCGCGGGGCGGCAGACGTTCGTCCACGGCTGTCCGCTCTGTAAGGCCGAAGCGGCCGGCGAGGGGCCGATCCTCGGCGACTGTCCCGAGTGTGGAGACGGCGCGACGTCGGAGGCGTCGCAGGACGGAGACGGCGAAGCCGTCGAAGCGGGCGGCGAACTCGCGATCAAGACCCTCCAGAGCGGCTCTCGACTGGTGGGCTGTACGCGCTATCCCGACTGTGAGTACTCACTACCGCTGCCCCGCCGGGGCGAGATCGAAGTCACCGACGAGTACTGTGAAGAACACGGGCTGCCGGAGCTCGTGATCCACAACGGCGACGAACCCTGGGAGCTCGGCTGTCCGATCTGTAACTACCGGGAGTTCCAGGCCCGCGAGAGCGAGTCCGGATCGGACCTCGAGAGCCTCGCCGGCATCGGGGCGAAGACCGCAGCGAAGCTCGCTGCGGCCGGCATCGAGAGCGTCGCCGACCTGGCGGAGGCCGACCCCGACGCCGTCGCGGAGAACGTCGAGGGGGTCAGCGCCGATCGGCTCCGGAGCTGGAAGGCGAACGCCTGAGGGCGACGACCCTATACTTCCCCGCGGGCGACGAGGCTATACTTCCCCGCGGCGTACCCCGACCATGAGCGAGCGCGCAGAGCGGATCGTCGTCTCCTACCCCGCGGACCTCTCGGGATGGGGTCGGTTCCAGGTCGAGAAGCCGTCGTTCGTGGCCTTCCTCCGGAAGACCCGCGAGCGCGCGCGTCCCGGCGACCGGTGGGAGGAGTTCGTCGGCGTCGGCTGCTGTGGGAACAGTTTGGACGTCCCCCTCCGGGTCGAACGCGTCGAGGGCGGGCCACGGATCGACGACGATACGGAGATCGAGTACACGGAACGGGAGGCCTGTGGGATCGAGGGCAGCTGGCGCGTCCAGAGCGCCGGCGGTCCGAGCCGGGCCGACTGATCGGTCGGCCCCCTCGGCTCCGGGATCGGACGTCGGCGGGTCGGCAGCCTCAAGAGAGGGTGAGTCCGTCGATCTCGACGCCCTCGCCCTCCTCGACGCGCCCGATCAGCCGTCCGTCCGTCGCCTCGGCGAACGCCCGAGCACGGGCGGGCGGGGCCGCGACGACGAACCCCGTGCCCATGTTGAACGTCCGGTACATCTCCTCGTGGGGGACCGATCCCTCCGCCCGGACGAACTCGAAGACGGGCTGGGTCGGCAGTGGATCGTCGACGACGTACCGGCGATCGCCCATCCGAAGGAGGTTCGTGAGGCCGCCGCCGGTGACGTGAGCCGCCGCGTGGACGTCGTGGTCGCGCATCGGCTCGAGCAGGTAGCCGTACAGCCGGGTGGGGGTCAGAAGCTCCTCGCCGATCGTCCGGTCGGGCGCCGGCGGGAACGGATCCCCGTATGAGTGTGCCCGCGTGACGGCCTCCCGGGCCAGCGTCAGCCCGTTCGAGTGGATCCCACTGGAGGGGATCCCCACGAGCGCGTCGCCGACGGCGGCCTCGCCGTCGAGCAACTCGCCTTTCTCGGCCAGCCCCGCACAGGTCCCGGCGAGGTCGAACCCCGAGATCACCTCGGGCATGACGGCGGTCTCCCCACCCAGCAAGGCGAGATCGGCCTCCTCGAGCCCGACCGCGAGCCCCCGTCCGATCTCCGCCGTGAGCCCGTCGTCGGGCTCCTCGACGGCGAGGTAGTCGACGAACGCCACCGGCTCGACGCCCGCGGCGACCAGGTCGTTTACGTTCATCGCGATACAGTCGATCCCGATCGTCGAGAAGTCGCCGACGGCCTCGGCGACGAGCAGCTTCGTCCCGACGCCGTCGGTCGCCAGGGCGAGATAGCGGTCGCCGATGTCGAGCAAGCCGGCGTACTCGGTCGTCAGCTCCCCCCCGAACGCCGCGAGCAACGCGGCCGTCGCGTCCTCGCTGGCGTCGATGTCGACGCCGACGTCGGCGTAGGTGAGTCCGTCGGTCTCTCCGGACATGCCCGAACCACCACCGTGAACGGGCAAAAGGTCACCGGTGTCGGGAACTCGTCCGCGGGACGACGTCCGATTACTGCCACCACTGGAGACGTCAGGTCACCGCCGCCACGGGCCGGATGCCAGCGGCCGAACCGGCTATTCGGAGCCGGACCGTCTACCGGGGGTGGAAGACGAGCACCCGGTCGTCGGTCGTTTCGGTTCGCTCGACGCCCAGCTCGACGGTCATGCCGATCTCGACGTCGTCCGGATCGACCCCGACGACCATCCCGGTGGCCCCGACCGGTCCGAACGAGGCGACGCCGACGACGAACGGGGCGTCGTCGACGAACGCCGGCGAGGCGACCTGGGTGACGGTGTACGACTCGAGTTCGCCGACCTCCGGGAGCGGCTCCTCGCTCAGCTCGCCGCCGGTGTTCGGATCGACCGACCGCGGCGGGAGCCAGCCGTCACCTTCGGAGCCCTCGAGGTAGTACGGCTCCCCGTCCTCTACGGCGTCGAGGAAGTCGTCGTAGCCGGCGTCACGAACCGTCTCGCTCATCCCATCACCTCCAGGACGGTGACCACACAGCTGGCGACGGTGCCACCCGCGTTGTGGGTGACTCCGACCTCCGCGTCGGCGACCGCGTCGCTGTTTACGTGATCGCCACGCAACAGCTTCGTCAGCTCGGAGATCTGTGCACAGCCGGTCGCGCCGACGGGGTGGCCTTTCGCCTTCAGCCCGCCCGAGAGGTTCACCGGCAGCTCGCCGTCGGCGGTCGTCTCGCCCTCCCTGGCGGCGGCGAGGCCCTCCCCGGGCTCGTAGAAGCCGAGCGACTCGAGGGCGAGCACCTCGGCGATCGTAAAGCAGTCGTGGACCTCCGCGACGTCGACGTCGGCGGGCTCGATCCCCGCCTCGGCGAACGCCCGCTCGCCGGCTCGCCGGGCCGCCGGGGTTTCGACCATCGACGCCCGGTCGTGGAGCGCCAGCCGGTCGCTCCCCTGGCCCGTCCCCGTGATCGCGACCGGCGTCTCGAGGCCGTGTTCGTCGGCGTACTCGTCGCTGACCAACACCGCGGCGCTGGCACCGTCGCTCATCGGCGAGCAGTCATAGAGGCCGAACGGCGAACAGACGGTCGGCGCCTCCAAGACGTCTTCGACCTCGATCGCCCGCTGGAACTGTGCCAGCTCGTTCTCGACGGCGTTCTCGTGGTTTTTCACCGCGACGTGGGCCAGCTCCTCCCGTCCACCGCCGTGTTCGTGGAAGTAGCGGTTGGCCATAAGCGAGTACGCTCCCGGGAAGGTAACGCCGGCACGGATCTCCCAGAGGGCGTCCGCGGCGGCGGCCAGCGCCGAGGTGCCGTCGGCCGTCGAGAGGTTCGTCATCCGCTCGGCACCGCCGACGAGCGCGACGTCGACGTCGCCGCGTGCGACGGCCCGGGCGCCAAAGCGGACCGCCACGCCGCTCGACGCACAGGCGCTGTCGAAGCGGGTGGCGGGGGCGGTGACGCCGGCGGCCTCGGCGGCCATCGGCCCCTGGTGACCCTGTCCCTCGGCGAACTCGCCCATGAAGTTGCCGTAGAACACCTCCTCGACGGCCGCAGGCTCGATTCCGGCGTCCGCGATGGCCTCGCTCGCGGCATCGCCGAACAGCTCCCGGGCGGTCCGCTCCGGGGACTTCCCGAACGGCGTCATCCCGACGCCGGCGATCGGCGCCCGGCTCACCATTCCATCCCCCCGTTGATGCCGAGCACCTGGCCGGTCATGTAACTCGAACGGTCGCTGGCGAGAAACCGGACCAT
>PUPA01000246.1 GCA_003552885.1 Natrialbaceae archaeon | reverse complement strand
CCCCACTGAGAGCGGGTCGTCGACGGGCCGAGCGTCAACGGCTCGTCTCGTTCACACGGACGTCTCCCGCACGAACCTCTCGTTCGTACGGGGAACGATCGCGGCAGACGGCGTCAGTTGCCCGTCTCGATCCGGCCACCCTCCCGTTCCCACTCGGTGAGGCTCCCCTCGTATAACGCGAGCCGTGGGAATCCGAGTCCACGGAGGATCGTGTACGTGTGGCTGATCCGGCGGGCCGTGTTACAGTAGAGCAGGATCCGGCGCTCGGGGACGATCCCCCGCTCGGCCAGCAACGGGCGGATCGTCGAGAGTGCACCGATCCCGCGCGTGTCGGCGTCGACGAGCTCCCGCCAGTCCAGTCGGACCGCCCCCGGGAGGTGTCCGGCGGCGAACTCCCCTTCCTCGCGGGTGTCGACGACGGTGGTTTCGGGGTCCGCCAGCGCGGCCTCGACCGCCTCGGGCCCGACCAGCGGGCCGTCCGGATCGAAGCGTGCCCGGTAGCTCGCCGGTCCGGTCGCTGGCGGCTCCCGGCTCGTCCCGTACCGTCGGCTCCAGGCGGTGTAGTCGCCGTCGAGCAGGTGGAGTCGCGACGGATCGTGGCCGTACAGCTCCGCGGTGACCAGAAATCGCGCGGCGAAGACGCCGTGGTCGTCGTCGTAGGCGACGATCCGGTCGTCCGTTGTGATCCCCGCGTCGCCGGCGAGGGTGGCGAACCTCTCCGCGCCGGGCAACATCCCGGCTTCCCCCTCGCCGTGTTCGTCCGCACGGAACGAGTCGAACGGGACGTTGACGGCACCGGGGAGGTGACCGATCCCGTCGTACTCCCAGCCGTCACGGACGTCGACGAGGACGAGCGCCTCGCGGTCTGTGACCCACTCCGGTGAAACGACGACGTCGGCCATGGCTCCCCGTTGGCCCGACCCCGTAATAACTCCAGTCGTCACGTCCGTGCCCCCGTGGCTCGATCGGAGCCACAGCCGCCGTCGAACCGTCCGATCCGCCGTCCCCGTCCACGGCACCCCGGTTGCCACGACCGGCACCTACAAGCCGTCGGCCGTCCGTTCCCGGATCGATGACAGCCGAGAGTTTCGTCGCCGACGTCGAGGACGGGATGGAAACCGAACTCTCCAGACTCGGCTCCTCGCGGGCCCTGTACGCCGACACTGGCGGTGAGGTCTCCCCCGAGACCGTCCTCCGGGCGGCCGCGACCGCGGAGCTGGCCGCAGCGGAGACGTTCGAGGAGTACGCGGGGAGCGAGGACGGCGAGGTGGCGGCGACGTTCACCGAAGCCGCCGAGGAGGAACGCGACCACCACGAGGCCGTCGTCGCCGAGCTCGGCGACCACGAGCCCGGGGAGCTTCCGGCGCTACATCAGTATCTCAGGGGCCGGGAGGGGACCGCCGAACGGCTCGGCGCCTTCGTCGGCCGGACCGTCGTGGCCGGTCGGTCGAACGAACACCTCGCGGGCTTCTTCGCCGGACAGGGCGAGACCGAGCTCGCGGAGCTCTTCTCGGGGATGGGTGCCGATCTCGACGGACAGCTCGAACGGGCGACGGCCCTCCTCGAGGACCACTGCGGGGAGGAGACGACACGCGTAGCGCGGGCGAGGGAGGCGGCGGAGGGCGCGATCGAGGCCGCCTACGGGGAGTACGCCGACGGCCTCCGCGAGCTCGGCGTCGACCCCAAACCGATCTGTTGACCCCGTCGGCTGTCTCCTGAGGGACGTGTTGTCGTCTCGCCGACCCGTATGGTGGTTTCGCCGATCCGCGCAGTCGTCTCGCCGACCCGTGGCGCGGCCGTCCGATACGCCGATGAGGGATGTGACCGTCCGATACGCCGACAAGGGATGTGACCGTCCAGCACACTTTTGACCCCGTCGGCCGTCGTGGTAGTCCATGTCTACCGATCGGGGCCGGGTCGAGGCGATACACGTCGCCCCCGAGGCCGGCGAGGAGATGCACTCCAGGGCGGCGGTCGAGGCGGTCGCCGGAAAGGGGTTACGCGGCGATCGATACTTCGAGGCGGCCGGCTCGTGGTCCGGCGGAGGGGGCCGGGCGCTCCCGCCGGAGGACCGCGCGCTCACCCTGTTCGAGGCGGAGGTCCTCGAGATCGTCGAACGGGACGAGGGCATCGAACTCGAGCCCGCAGACCACCGGCGGAACGTGACGACCAGAGGGGTCGCGGTGGATCACCTGCTGGACGAGCGGTTCCGGATCGGCGAGGCGGTCCGTGAGGGCGTCGAGATCTGCGAGCCGTGTGCGTACCTCGAGGGGCTCACCGAGGAGGGCGTGCTGGCCGCGCTGGTCCACCGCGGCGGGCTCAACGTCCGGATCGTCGAGTCGGGAACGATCGCCGTCGAGGATGAGATCGAGCAGCCCCCGGGCGGTCAGCCGTAGCCGCGCTCGCGGCCGACCGTCGTCACGTAGATGCCCCCGAGGACGACCAGCCCACCGACGATCGTGATCGCGTCGGGGGTCTCAGCGAGGAGGACGAGCGCGAGCAGCGTCGACCCGATCGGTTCGCCGAGCCAGGCGACGCTGACGACGACGGACTCGACGTACCGCAGGACCCAGTTGACGACGGTGTGACCGAGGACGCCGGGACCGATCGCCATAGCGAGAAAGAGCAGCCACTCGCGGGGTGGGTACGCGAAAAAGGCGTGGCCCTGTCCGCCGACGAGGACGACGAGCGTGAGCACGCAGGCGGCGTAGACGACGGTGACGTACGGGAAAAGCGAGACGCGCTGGCGGATCGACCGGCCCGCGAGCACGTAGCCGGCGATGGTGACCGCCCCGAGGACGGCGAGTGCGTTGCCATAGAGGGTCGCATCCGAGACCGGCGCCTCGCCGGCGTCGCCGAGGGACATCGCCGCGGCGCCGACGACGGCGACGAGGATGCCGACGACGGTCGGCCGATCGATCCGCTCGCCGAGGAGGAGCGCCGCCCCGACCGCGACGAAGATCGGCTGGCTCTGGACCAGCGTCACGCTGGCGGCGACGCTCGTGTGGTTCAAACTCTCGAACCAGGCCGCGAAGTGGATCGCCAGCGCGACGCCCGCGACGGCCGCGAACCCCAGGTCCCGGACCGAGAGCCGGCGAAACTCCTCGCGGTACCGGAGGACGGCGACCGGCGCGACCAGCAACGTCGTGAACAGCACCCGGTAGAGGGCGGCGACCGAGCTGGGCGCGTGGCTCCAGCGGACCAGGATTGCGCTCGTGCTCGAGGCGAAGATGGCGAACGCGAGCGCCGCCAGGGGCGTCACCTCGGTGTCGAACCGGCCGTACACGGCCGTCAGGAGACGGGGTCGGCTCAAACCGGTTCCGGAACCGGCAGGACGACTCCGGAGCAGACGGGGCGATCACGGAATAGTAGGGCGACTCCGGAACCGACGGGGCGATTCCGATGCTGGTCGGACGACTCTGGAACCGACAGAGCGGGTCAGTCGGCGTTTCGCAGCTCCCAGCCGCGGTACTCGCGGGCGATCTCGACGTCGATCGCGTCGGTGGTCACCACGTCGTCGGCGTCGAGGTCCTCGTGGTCGTCGACGAACGCGAGGGCGTCTTCCCCCTCGGCGAACGGGTAGGGGTTGTACATCGGATCGTCGACTCGACTGACGTCGTCCTCGAGCACCCAGTGGACCTCGAAGCCGTCGACGTACTCGCGGGCCTCGAAGTCGTTGACCCAGAGGTTCGCGACGGGCTCGTCGGGTCCGCCGAACGTCTCCGGGGAGACCAGGTAGCCGATCGCACAGCCGGGTGTACAGAAGAACCGCCGCTTTCCGTCCTCGTGGACGAGCTGGGCGTTCCAGTCGGGGTGACGGGCGGGGAACATATTGCACAGCTCACACGACCGGTCCTCGGGGAACGTCGCCATCTCGTCGATTGGCACGTCGGTGCCGGACTCGACCGACGGATCACCGTGGTCGTCCCCAGGGGAGTCCTCCCCCGCGGGGTTCCCCGAGCCCCTCTCGACCGGGGCGTCGGTGGTGCCGTCGCCGTCGTCCTCGCCCAGACAGCCCGCGGCGAGGGCGGCGGCTCCGGCCGCCGTGGCGGCCAGCAGCCGGCGTCGACCGGAGTACATACCGTAGGTTCAGGGGAGCGACGATCAAAAGCCGTGCGGTGTGCGTATCGAACGGCGTCATCCCGGGATTGGAGGGAACGGGCGTCGTTCCGTGACGGCCGTCACTCGAGGTGCTCGCGGGTCCGCCGGTGGCGGTCGCGAAACATCGGTTCGAAGCCGAGCCAGCCAATTGGCGCGACGGCGTCGCCGAGCCCGCCCAGCGGGAGCTCGTACTCGATTCGATCTCGGAGAACCGTCCCGTCGCCGTCGGCGTAAAACGAGTGCGTGTGGAGCCACCAGTCGAACGGGCCGTCGACCATCTCGTCGGTGAACGAGGCCGTCCCGCCGGTCCGTTCGCGGTCGACGATCACCGACGTGAGATACCGTCGTCGACCCACCCCGAGGGGGCGGACCGAGAGGACGAGCTCCGAGCCCGCTTCGAGCACCTCCGGATCGTCCTCCCCGTCCGGGCCGAGCGTCCGCTCGACGCGCAGGCCCACCCAGTCGGGAGTCAGCGCCTCGAGTCCGTCGGCCGTCGAGTGAAACGCCCAGACATCATCGAGCGGGGCCGACAGCCGCGTTCGTCGCTCGTATTCGGGCACGTGAGCGCCTACGGCCGGCGGGGTCAAAACGTCGACGCCTGCGAGCGTGGGCTCACTTCAGCCGCTCCTGTAAGAACGAGGGGTGAGCGGCCGTGACGCCCTCGATCTCGAGGATGTCCCCGGAGATGATCTCCCCCAGTTCGTCGCCGTCTGCCGCCCGGACCTCGGCCATCAGCATGTGATCGCCGCTGGAGCTGTACAGGGCGTCGATCTCCGCCAGGGATTTCAGGGCGTTCGTCGCCTCGACGTACCGCTCGCTGGCGACGTCGATGCCGACCAGCGCGATCGTCTGTGAGGAGAGTTTCTTCGGGTCGACGTCGGCCGAGTAGCCGACGATCACCCCCTCCTCCTCGAGTTTGTTGATGTACTTTCTGACCGTCGGCTTCGAGACGCTCGCGCGCTCGGCGATCTCCGCGTAGGATGCCTGTGCGTTCTCCTCGAGCACCTGGAGGATACGGGACTCCGTAGACGTGCTGCTCATACCCGTATCTCTTGCCCGGATAGAAAAATATCTTTTGTATCCGTAAATCCCGTCACGACACCGCCAACTCCGGTCCCTGCGTTCGGTTTCTGGGTTCGTGTTACCGGAACCGAACGTCGCTGGCGACCGCCGCGTTTATTCCGACCGCGGACCGACTCCGGCCGATGGTCGACGTCAACCTGATAAGCGGGGGCGTCTGGACGCTCGGTGGGATCGCCATCCTCTATCTCGCCTACCAGATCGCCGTCCGGGGGCGGGTCGAGCTCCACTCCGACTACGACGAGAGCGTCGACCCCGGCTACGTCGCCCGTCGTTCCGGCGGGATCGCCATCCTCATGGGCGCGTTGACCGTCGCCCACGGCGTCAGGGAGATGATACGTGGTTTCGATCCGGCCGCGCTGGCGGTCCTGATCGTCGTCTTGCTCGTCCTGAGTTACCTCTCGAAGCTGTTCGCCAGGGGGTACGGCTACGACGGGTGAGAAGGGGAGCTTCTCGCGTGGCTCCGCCCGGTGGTGTCAGAAGAGGTGACGGCCGACGAGAAAGGAGAGCAGGAAGGGGACGACGAAGTAGTGGGGTTTGTACTTGATCGTGTGGATCCCGATCCGGTCGGTGCGCTCGGCGTCGACGATCCAGAGCCCGAGCGCGCCGAGGTTCAGGACGATCGCCAGCCCGATCGCCGTCACCGGCTCGTGGATCGACAGCGCCCCGACGTAGTAGCCGACGAGCCCGTAGACGACCGCGTGGACCTTGTTCACGGAGATCGGCCAGTCGATGACCGGCACCCGGAAGACGGTCATCTCCTCGTAGTACTCGAGGCGCTCTTCGATCGCGTCCGGCTCGGGACGTCCCTCCTCGTCGATCCGTGTGCCCATAGCCGACAGTCACCACAGAAACAGATAATCGTTCGCCAACTGATCCGCCGTCCGACCTGGCGGTCGTCACGGACCGCGACCGGTTCCGAACGCGTAGCGACCGTCTCGCCGTGGACGGAACCTCTCTGAGAAGTATCGAAGTCCCGTCGATCGACGGGAGACGCCGACTTACAGTCGGGTGACGTTGGTCGCCCGCGGGCCCTTGGGGGCCTGTTCGATGCCGAACTCTACGTCCTGTCCCTCCTCGAGATCCGGGCCGCCAACGTCTTCCATGTGGAAGAACACGTCGTCGTCCGCGTCGTCCGTCGAGATGAAACCGTAACCGCCAGTGTCGTTGAAGAAATCAACGTTGCCTTTCGCCATTGCGTTTCGACGGACGCCCGAGCCACTGATAAGCGTTCTGATGTTCGTCCAGCAGGGCGTGGTAGAGCTTACCGTTTGTTTCTCAATCGGCGTCTGTGTCGAACGTTCGAAAACGTCCGGTCGGCTATCGGCCGGTTTCCGTCCGGACCGACAGCTTCGGGACCGAACCCAACCGATCCGGGCGGTTCTCCGACGGCCGGGACGGACGCCGGCTCCCCGGGCCACCGCCGCGTCCGGTCGGATCCGAAAGCCAGGAGTGAGAGGGGCCACGAACCGGAGCCATGGCCGACGGTGGCAGCTACGTCCTCGGCATCGACGTCCTCCGGGAGCTCGCGGTCGAGGTCGGGGCTCTCGGGCGCCTCGGGTTCCCGGCGGGTACGTACGCCTACGTCGGGAGCGCGTTCGGACCAGGGGGGTTCGCCCGCGTCGACCGCCACCGCGAGCTGGCCCGCGGGGACCGGACGGCCCGTCACTGGCACGTCGACTACCTGCTCTGTGCGCCGTCGACGCGGCTCGCGTCGGCGCTGACCTTCCCCGGCGAGGACCGGGAGTGTGAGCTGGCCGGGACCCTGCCGGGCGAGCCGGTGGCGGGCTTCGGGGCCTCCGACTGTGCGTGTGAGAGCCACCTGCTGGCGTTGCCCGCGGGGACGACGCTCGCCGAGGCCGTCGCGGACGTCGGCGTTCGCGGAGGAACGGACGTCCTCGGGGAGGACGAGCGCTGAGAGCCCGGTCCGTCGGATCGGGACCGTTCGCCGGCTCCGCCAGCGTTTTCGGTGGGCGACGCCGACGGTGGCCATGGACACCGCACTCGTCGTCGGCGGCACCCGGTTCATCGGCCGCCACCTGGTCTACGAGCTGCTCGCCGCCGACTACGAGGTCACCCTGTACAACCGAGGCACCCGCGAGAACCCCTTCGCCGACGACGACCGGGTCACCCACGTCGCGGGCGACCGGACCGACGAGGCGTCGCTCTCGGTCGCCGCCCGCGAGGTCGAGCCCGAAGCCGTCTTCGACTGCGTGGCCTACCACCCCGAGGACGTCCGGGTCGCGACCGACGTCTTCGCCGACTGTGAGGCGTACGTCTACGTCTCGAGTGGCTCCGCCTACGGCCGCGAGGACGTCCCCAAACGCGAGGGGGAGACGCCGCTCGAACCGTGTACCGACGAGCAGGCGGTCGACGACTCCCCGGGGAGCTACGGCGCGCGGAAGGCCGAGGGCGACCGGGCGGTCTTCGCTGCGGCCGACCGCGGCGTGAACGCGATCTCGGTCCGGCCGCCGATCGTCTACGGGCCGGACGATTACACCGAACGGTTCGACTACTGGATCGACCGCGTCCGGCGGTTCGATCGCGTGGTCGTCCCCGGCGACGGCGACTGTCTCTGGCACCGGGTGTACGTCGAGGACCTCGCGCGGGCGCTGCGGCTCGTCGCCGAGCGTGGGGAGTCGGGGGAGGCGTACAACGCCGGCGACCGGCGACTGGTCACCTTAGCGGAGAGTCTAGAGCTGATCGCCGAGGCGATAGGGACCGACGTCGAGGTGGTCCACGCCGGCCCGCGGGAGCTCGCCGCCGGAGGGCTCTCGCCGGCGGCGTTCCCGCTGTACCGCGAGTACCCCCACGTCCACTCGACGGCGAAACTCGCCGCGCTCGGCTGGGAGTCGACCCCGCCCGCGGAGGCCACGGCACGGGCCGTCGACGACCACGTGGCGAGCGACCGCGACGGGAGCGACCACGACCCGGGACGGACGGCCGAAGAGCGCGTGCTCGGGATCCTCGATACGCTCTGATCGGCCGCGACCGCGGGATTTTTGCGCCCTCCGGCGGTGGCTTCGGTATGACCCTCGATCCGGTCCACTTCGACGGCATCGCCAGGCTGGCGCGGCGGATCGACGGCGGTGCCGACGAGCGCGAGGGCCGGGCGTTCGCCGAGACGGTCTGGGAGGAGTTTCTCGATCCGCTCGTCGACGACCGCGGCCGGACGGTCCTCGCACCCGTCGACGACGTCTCCCGGCACGTGGCCGACCGCGAGGACGCCGCGCTGACGGCGGCGCCGTTCCCGACCGAACACGCCCTCGACGCCGGAACGATAAACCCGACCACGTTCCGCAACGGGCTCGTCGTCGACGTCGCCCAGGCCGCGATGGCGGCGACGCCGACCGACCTCGAGGTACACCGCTCGCGGACCGTCGTCGCCACCGTCCACTCGAACGACGAGACCGCGACCGTCGACGAGCGCTGGGATCGCTTCGACGACGGCTACAGCTACAGCCGAGCGGTGAGAGTCCCCCGGCTGCCCCGCTTCGCCGAGGGGGTCGTCCACGCGCTCGCGCTCTACCTCGCCGAGAGCGAACACGCAATAGAGCACGCCGAGACCGTCTCCGACCTGCTGATCCTCGACGGGCCGCTCTACCCGCGCGGGCTGCTCCGGTGGTCCGACCAGCACCCGGAGCTGGCGACGATCCTCCGCGAGGAGCCCCAGCCCACTTCGGTCGTCGAGAACTACGTCCGGCTGGTCGAGGAGTTCGTCGATCGGGGGATCCCGCTGGTCGGCTTCGTGAAGAATCCCACGACGCGTGTGCTCTGTCGGACACTCAAGCGCAAACCCGGCGTCGAGGCGCCGTGGGCCGACGACGCCGCCTTCTTCACCCGGGTCCTCGAGATCGGCGAGTACGTCGACGACGTCGAAGGCGAGCGCTGGGAGCGGGATACCTCCGTGCTCACCTACACGGGCTGGTTCCGCTCGCTCGGCGGGGTCGATCGGCCGCTCTCGCGGGACGGCGAGGCCCTCGGCATCGATCGCAGGCTCGAGCCGGAGGCCTACGAGGTGACCTTCTTCGTGATCTACGACCCCCGCGAGGATCTGCTCTACCGGGTCGAAGCGCCGTACGCGTTCACCCGCGACCCAGAGTGCAGGCGGGCGGTGACCCGACAGCTGCTCAGTGACGTCGCCGTCGGTGGCGGCCCGCCGCCGGTCGTCGGGAAGGCCGACGAGCTCGCCCGGATCAGCCGGCCCGAGAAGCGTTCGCTACGGGAGGCGTTCGAGGCGGCGTTCGAGACGACGGCCGACCGGAGCTACGACGACCGGCGGTGGGGCGAGCCGTGATCCCCGGGACCACGGGGGGTGATCGGACGTGAGCGACCCCGATCGGACCCCCCCGGCGGTCGCGGTCGTCGGCGCGGAGAGTCCGGGAAACGTCGGCACGATCGCCCGGTCGATGAAGAACTTCGGCTTCTCGGAACTGTTGCTCGTCGATCCCCCCGAACTCGACCTCGACGGGGAGGCATACGGCTTCGCCGGCCACGCCCGCGAGGACGTGTTGCCGAACGCAGAGGAGCTCGACTTCCGGACGCTGACCGAGAAGTACCACACGATCGGCTGTACGGCGGTGACCGGCGAGGACGACCGTCGACACGTCCGATTTCCGTTCTCGACGCCGGCCGAACTCGCCGACCGGCTCCCCCGGGTCGCGGGGCCGACCGCCCTCGTCTTCGGCCGCGAGCGGATCGGCCTCACGAACGAGGAACTCGCCGGGATCGACGAGCTCTGTTCGATCCCCGCCAGTCCCGACTACCCCGTACTGAATCTCGGCCAGGCCGCGACGGTGGTCCTCTACGAGCTGCGCGGGCTGGCCCTCGAGGGGAGCCAGCTCCCGGACGTCGAGCGGGCCAGAGCGCCACCGGAGCTCGTCGACCGGCTGTACGGGAGCTGGGAGGAGCTGCTCGCCGAGATCGAACACCCGCCGGAAAAACGCGAGAAGACGATGCGGATGCTCCGACGGATCTACGGCCGGGCGGAGCTCACCGAACGCGAGGTCACCACCGTGCTCGGGCTGTTGCGACGGGCCGTCGAGCGGCCGGACCGCGGGTGAGTCGGTTTCAGAAACGAGAGCCCGGTCAGCCGCCGTGCTCGCGGTACCAGACGCGCTCGCCGACCGGCGACGCACCCTCCTCGATCGGGAGCCTGCCGAGGACGAGGTCGCGGACGGCGACGGTCACGACGAGTTCGATCCGCTCACCGCCCGACACGTCCGTCTCCGGCTCGACGGTCACGACCCAGTGGCCGTGGCGCTCCTCGGCGGCGACGACCGTCCCGACCGCCCACTCGTCGACGGCGTGGCTCGGCCGTCGTGCGTGGATCCGATCGTGCATCAGCTCGCACCCGTCGGCCGACGGCGGGTCATCGCGTCGCCACCTTCCACTCCCGCAGACCGAGGACGCCGCCGTCGAGCGCTTCGGGGTCGGCCTCGGTAGCCGCCCAGACGAACATCCCGGCGACCGACTCCGGCTCCCGGCCGTGGCCGCCGGTGAGTTCCGTCGCGATCGTCCCCGGCTCCAGACAGCCGACCACGTGGTCCGTGTCCGCGGCGAAGCCACGGACGACGGCCTCGGCGCCGGCCTTCGAGACCGCGTAGGCGCCGTACCCCGGCGTGGCCTCGCGGGCTACCGCACCCGTCGGCACGAGCACCCGGGCGTCGTCGGTCAGGTGTGGGGCAGCCTCCCGGAAGGTGGCGAAGACGCCGCGGGCGTTCGTCTGCCAGCTGTCGTCGATCGCCGAGTAGGACTCCTCGTCGGTCGGCGTCTCCCCCGCAGGCCCGTGGTAGACCCCCGCGGCGGCGACGACGACGTCGATTCCGGCACCGTCGCCGAACCGGGCGGCGGTCTCCATCAGCCGCTCGACGTCGAACTCGTCGCGGACGTCCGTCCGGAGGCCGGTCGCCGCCTCGCCCAGCGTCTCGACGACCCCCTCGACGTCCTCCGCGTCCCGGGCGCCGATCACGACCGACGCGCCGGCCTCGAGGTACGCCTCGGCGACCGCCCGTCCGATACCGCCCGTTCCGCCGGTTATCACCGCTGTCTTCCCGGCCATCGTGGCTTCGGCCATACGTCCCGTACGGGCGGGGCGGACAGGAACCCACCGGAGGCGGCAGCCGAGGGGACGGAGTCCCGACCGGACGGCAGCCGAGCGATCGGGGTCCCGGTCGGATTCGACGGACGAGGGAGGCCCTACGCCGAGAGGACGCAGGTTTATGTCCGCCACCT
>PUPA01000194.1 GCA_003552885.1 Natrialbaceae archaeon | reverse complement strand
CCCCGCCGTGTCCGAGAGCGTGAGGAATCCGCGGGTGGAGAGCCGATCCAGCGGGGTGTCTGCGTTCAGTGCGCGTTTTCCCTCGGGCGAGAGCGGCCACGCTGACTCCGGGTGGTTGACGTAGTACAGCGTGATCGAGTCGGGGTACGTCTCCGTCGCGACGACGTCGATCTCCTGCAGTTCCCGAAGCCGGTTGCGGACGGTGGCCCTGCTGACCTCGGGCTTGATGCGCGCGTGCAGTTGGCGAATCGAGAAGAACGGCCGATCGGACTCGAGCATCGTCTCGACGACGTGCTCCTGTGTGAGCGCGTTGTCGAGGTTCCGATCGATCCGTTCGTCGATCCAGGGCGGAATCGCGGACACGGTACCGTCGGATAACTCGTGGGGGATATTAAAGCAAAGCAGGGATTTCGAGTGCACGAACCGCCGTTTCACGGACTCGAAACGAGTGTCACAACGTTCTCACACGTTGAAAAACAGCGTAGCGAAGCTCGAAACCCGTGAGTTCTGACGAAGCTTGCTTCCGGTTCGATTCTACACCCGGCCCGACGGTTCGAGGCGGAGAAACGCTTTGAACTTGCAGTGAGGAGCCCCGCGCTTACCGCGAGGAGGATATCACCAGCGGAGGGGTCGTCATTGTCTCTCGGCTGCTGGCTGCAGCAGCTTTCGATCTCGTCCCACCTTCCGTAATTATTGTCACGTATTTTGACAGTATCGTGATCGGTGGTGTGTCTCACCGCTTTTTGAATCAGTCAGGTATCTATTTCACCCTCGAAACTCATTTTTGATACCGGATGCGTCCCCTCAGTCGTACCCTCCCCCGTCGGAACCACAACCATCCGAGGTGAACACGTCGTGACCCCCTCCATCCGTGTCAGCCTTCTCGTCCGAACCGTTATCGCTGCCGGAAGCTGTCTCGCCCTCTCGAGCGCCGTCGTCGGTGCTGCCCTCCTGTTGATCGGCGTCCCGGTTTACGTCGGCGTTCAGTACGGCGTCGGGGCCCTTTCATCACTGCCGGTTTTCCCCAGCTCCGGCTCGAGCCCCATGGCCGATCCGCTCGCCACCGCAGTTGTGGTTACAGTTGCGATCACTTGCCTGGGGGCCGTAGAGCTGTCGCTGCGAACCGTCCGAACCGCCCGCGGGCGTTCCGCTCCGGCGGGTGCGCTCGCCCAGGGGACCGTCGAACTCGCGTCGTACGTGCTGTTGCTCTCGTCGTTACTGATCGTGTTAGCCGCCCTGCCCTTCCTCCAGCCGGCGCTACCCGACCCGCTCTTCGCGTTCCTGGTGCTGCTCGGCTTCTTTTACCTGATAACGGCCGGGTATCTCTGGGCCGCCCGTGAGTGGGTCAACTCGAAGGACGGGGCGGACGACGAGCGCACGACCGGCGGCAGTTGGCTCGTCATCGGCGTGCTTGTCATCGTCTACCTCAGCGTGGGTTACTGGGCCGGGTTCGCCCTGCTCGTCGTCGCCGCGCTCGTCTGGCTCGTGTTCGGATCCATCTTCGTTCCAGACCACGTCGAGAAGGTGCGAGACGCCGTCGAGCGCCGCGCCGCCGAGAGCGCTGGGGAGGAACCCGTCGATCCGGCGGGAGTCTACGGCATCACCGACGAAATCGGACGAATGCGTACCAGACTCGAGCAGGCCACAGGGGTGCACCTGCTCATCCTGATCACCGTCGCCGGCATCGGTACGGTCGGAGCCAGCTACTTGACGACGATTTTCACGTCGGTCGAAACCACCATCGTCTCGGTTGCTGCGATGAGTGCTGTCGTGTTCGTCGGCATCCACACCGGTGCTACGCTCCGTTCGGAGGCCACTGGTAACACCGCCGTCCTCCGTTATCTCGAGGAGGGATTCGATTTGGAAGCGCTCGGAACTACCGAATCGGCAGATTGGATCGCCGGGACGGGAGGATCGACCGGCGACCGGAACGTCGATGAGGACACGTCCCTCGTTGCGACCGTCACCCGCCTCGCCGGACAGGCCGATTTGCCGCCTCCCGAGGTTCGGATACTCGATCACAGTACACCTCTCGCGATAACGGTGGGCTACCGTCCCACTACATCGACCCTCGTCCTCTCCCGGGGGGTGATCGAGACGCTCGACGGTCGCGAACTAGAGGCCGTCATCGCCCACGAACTCGCCCACGTCGCTAACCGAGACGCTGCGGTGCTCACTGCGCTGTCAGCACCCGGTGCCGTCGCACGGCTCGCTCGCAGCCGGTACGGCTACAATCCCATCGTAGAGCCGCTCTCGATTCTGGTTCGAACTCTCAGCCGGTGGTACGTCGCTCTCGTCTCGCGTGGCCGAGAGTACGCTGCCGACGACGGCGCGGTCGCACTCACCGGTGATCCAGCCGCTCTCGCGAGCGCGCTCGAGTCGCTCGACGCCACCCTCGATCGTCGTCCGTCGACGGATCTCCGCGAAGGGGAGACGGCCGCTGCGTTCGCCATCGTCCCGCCCCCGTGGGAGGAACACCCCTTCTTCGATCGGACCAGGCGGTTCGTCGCACGCCGGATCTTCGGCACGCATCCCCCGACGCAAAAACGCATCGAGCGCCTCAAAAGTAACCCATAGAGCACGGGCGTGGAACCGGAACCGAACGTATTTTTGTCGAGCGTGTGATGATATAACGAAATCGGCGGAAGGGATGCCGGTCTAACGGATGATGGTACGATGCAACGACTGTGGATGACGTTCGGGCTCTGGATCCGGATGCTGGTCGCCGGCGTTATCGTCGCGTCCGGGATCGTGACGCTGCTCGTCCTCGAGTTCGTGATGATCGCTAGCGTCACGGTGGTGTTTTTGACGCTCGCTCCGTGGGCGCTCGCCGTCTGCCTGCTTCTCGTCGTTCCCTGGCTCGTCGTCGCGACCGTCTACCGGTGGGTGATGCCGGCCCCACTCGTGGTCGGTCGTCTCGGCCACGACGCCTTGTCCGAGGCGTTCGAACACCTGGCACGCGGTATCGCGAATCCCGATACCCGCGCGGTGCTTCGCTCGGGCGGCGTCGCTTTCGGGCTCCTCGTCGCCTGGTCCGTCGGTTTCGTACTCGTCGAAACCAGCTCGCTGACGCCGTTTCAGGTCGTCATCTCGCTCGCCGTCGTCGCCGGGATCGTCGGTTCGCTCGTTCTGACTGGACGCCTCGTCGCCGACGAACTGGGCGAGGGCGGCAGCGTCCAGCGACGACTCGAGGAGGAGGTTCGCGTCCTCGGACGCGACGAGCTGGACGCCGACGATACCGAGCGCTTAGAGGACCTGCAGGCGCGCGTCGACCGACTCGCGAACCAGGCGGGCCTGCCGGCCCCGACCGTTCGACTCGGTCGTGAACGGACGCCGATCGCCGCGACCGTCGGCGTTCGGCCACGGACGTCGGCGATCGTCGTCTCGCGTGGGCTCTGTGAGCGACTTTCGGACCGCGAACTCGAAGCCGTCCTCGCTCACGAACTCGCCCACCTCCTCAACCGCGACGCGGCGATACTGACGGCCCTCTCGATTCCGAGAGCGAAAGCCCACGCGATGCTCGAGAACGAACTGGACGGTCAGCGAAACCCGTACCACCACCCGGTGATCGCGATCCCTATACTGGTCGTCGCCGGTCTGAGCCGATGGGTTAGCGCCCTCGTGGCCCGCTATCGCGAGTACGTCGCCGATCGGGGCGCCGTCGCGATCACCGGCGACCCCACGGCACTGGCCAGCGCTCTGGAGACGCTGGATCGCGAGCTCGCGGCGCGTCCCGCAAGCGACCTCCGCGAGCACCGCTCGACGACGGCGTTTTCGATCGTCCCGCCCCCGTGGGAGGAACACCCCTTCTTCGATCGGACCAGGCGGTTCATCGCACGCCGGATCTTCGGGACGCATCCCCCGACCGAGAAACGCATCGATCGACTTCGCGAGACCGGCCGGTGAAGTGGCCAATCCGGCCGCCCCGTCTCCCCGTTCGAGGGGTCCTGGTCTTCGAGAGCGTTCGACGTCGATGACGGTCGCCGATCGAGGCAGCCGAGGAGCACGGACGCACTCGCGAGCATCGACGCGAGGGTGATCGCCGCGTCGAGGAGTGCTCGAATCCCGAGTCCGACGGGGCCAGTGAGTCGCATCCGTCGTGCTCGATCGTACGGGCGAAAGGGGAACTGGTCGTCGCCGACCGATCGTGCTCAGTTTCACTCGGTGTGCTCGTCAGTCCTCGTGGCGGTCGGCAGCTCGGTCGACGTCGTGGAGGACGCCCCGCGTCCCGGCTCACCCCTCGCCGACGACGACCGCGAGGAGGTAGATCGCGATGGCGACGACGACGATCGTCGCCCCCGGCCGGAGGCCGTAGCTCCAGGAGAGTCCGATCCCCGAGAGCACCGAGGCGACGCCGACGAGAACCGAGCCGTAGAGTGCGGACCTGAAGCCGTCGAGGACGAGCGAGGCGGCCGCCGCCGGCACGACGAGCATCGCGGCGACGAGGATCACCCCGAGGATCTGCATCGCGCCGACGACCACCACGGCGGTCAGGACGACCAACAACCCGTTGTACACGGGGACGTTCAGCCGGGCGACCCGTGCGGCCTCCTCGTCGAAGGTGATGAACAACAACGGCCTGTAGGCGACGGCGACACAGCCGACGACGGCGGCGGTCAGCAGGGCGATCAGCGTCACGCTCCGGTCGTCGGTGATCGAGATGTTTCCGAACAGGTAGCTGTTGATGTCGACGAACGCGAAGCCGCCGCCGAGGTCGATGAGCAGCGTGCCGATCGCGAAACTGCCGGTCAGCACGATCGCGATCGGCACGTCGCCGTGGCTCGCGGTCCGATCGACGAGCGCCTGGACGCCGAGGGCACCGACGACCGCCACGGCGACGGCGACGAGCAACAGCTGGGCGTCCCAGCCCGAGACGCCGAACAGGACCGTCCCGAGGGCGACCCCGGCGAACGCCGTGTGTGCGAGCGTCTCGCCGATCAGCGCCATCTCGCGGTGGACCAGGAACATCCCGATGGCCGGACCGGCGATCCCGACGAAGACGCCGGTCGTGACGGTGTTCCAGAGGAAGCCATAGCAACCGAACTCCGAACCGACGGCCCGGCTCGCCAGACAGCCGTACTCGAAGAAGGCCGCGGGCATCACGCCGACGGCGATCGGGACGAACACCGCGAGGACGGCGACGGCGAGCGTCGCCGTTCCGGCCGCCAGGACGACGTCGGTCGTCGACCGGCCGCCGGGTGGCGGGCTCATCCCGCACCCAGCGCCTTCGCGAACGCCGGCAGGGTGATCTCCTCCAGCTGGCCGACGTAGTCGCCGTACCCCTCCTCGCGCCACTCCTCGAGGTAGCTCTCGGCGGCAGACACCATCGCCGTCCCAACGTCGCCGTCGGCCTCCTCGGCGATCGCTTCGGCGTAACGGTCGCCGTCGAACGGATCGTAGAGGACGTACTCGATTCCTCGCTCTTCGACGAGGTCGACGGCCGCGGCGATGTCGGCGCTCGAGGGCTCGTCGTCCGGGGAGAGCCCGACCGGCGTGTGGATCTCGAAGCCGTGGCGCGTCCCGAGGTGGGTGAACGAGTCGTGGCCGGCCAGCACGACGACGTCGTGCTCGCGGTCGGCGAGGCGCTCCTCGAACCGGCGGTGGACTCCCTCCAGGCGATCGACGTACTCCGCGGCGTTTCGTTCGTACCGGTCGGCGCGTTCGGGATCGAGTTCGATCAACCCGTCCCGGACGGTCCGGACCGCCGTCGTCGCCGAGAGGGGGTCCGAGAAGAACTTCACGTCGACCAGCCCGTGGTCTCTCGACCCTCCCTCGTCGACCTCCTCGACGTCCACCGCGATCGGTTCGCTCTCCCAGACGACCGACCCCTCCTCCCGGAGCCCGAAGACGAGCAGCGTCCGGCCCTCCTCGACGCCTTCGAGCCGGACGTCCGACCCGTCGGCGTCGAGTTCGACCGCCTCCGGCGCGTCGGGGGCGACCCGCGCGGAACCACGGTAGGGGGAGTCGTCCTCGAGCGGGAACGGCTCGCCGCTCCCGTCGACGAACCGCACGCCGAGCAGTCGAGAGCCTCCCGGAGGGACCGGCGGGAGCTCGCCGTGCCAGTGATCGAAGTGATGGTGGGCGACGACGTCCCCACTCCGCCGGTCGACTACCTCGAGTTCGGAGACGGTGCCGTGTTCGTGATCCCCGTTCTCGTGATCGTGGTCCCCGTTCTCGTGGTGACCGTCGTCGTACGCGAGGGGGTCGATCCCCGCGAGGGCGTCGATCAGCGCCACCTCGTCGGCGTAGTCGGACGCGATCTCGCGGGCGGCGTCCTCAGCCCACGGCTGGAAGCCGTCGGCGTCGAGGTAGACGAATGCCTCCGCGTCGAGGATCTCCGGCAGGAGGTCGGCGCGTGGCTCCCAGCCGTGGCCGTGGCTCTCGGCCGGGACGGCGTTCTCGACGGCGAACCCCTCGCCGGCGACGTTCCGGGCGAACTCCGCCAGCGTGTAGAAGGACGCGTAAACCGTCGGCTCGCCCGATCCGACGTCTTCGTCGAGACAGCCGGCGAGACCGGCGAACGCCAGCGACGCGCCGGCCGTGAGCACGGACCTCCGGCTCTGTGGAGCCATGGTATGATAGCTACCGTAGAAAGTATTATACCTATCGAATATCCGTCAGTCCCGGGGCCGTCAGGCTCCGGATCCCGCGGGCCCGACCCGGCCGGCTACCCCTCTTTCGCCGGTCGATGGCCGCCCTCCGGCCCGTCGTCGACCCGCCAGTGGAGGACGACGCCGCCGTCCAGCCTGTCCACGTCGACGAGTTCGAGCGCGGGAAACCGCTCTAGGAAGCCGTCGCCGTCGGCGAGCGTCGGCGCGTCCCGCCCGCCGATGACCTGCGGGCCGACGAACGTCGAGAGCCGATCGACCAGGCCCGCCTCGAGAAACGAGAAGACGAGTTCACCCCCACCTTCGACCAGCAGGCTCGCCACCCCCGCGTCGGCGAGCGCCACGAGTGCCCGTTCGAGGGCGACGCGCTCCTCGCCGACCGCGGCGACCTCGACGCCCGGACGACGGAGCGCCCCGAGCCGGTCGGGGTCGGCGGCCTCGCTCACGAGCAGGTACGTGGGCGCGTCGTCGTCGAGCACCCGGGCGTCCGGCGGCGTCCGGGCCCGGGAGTCGGCGACGACCCGCATCGGCTGGGCCGGCTCGCCTCCCTCCCGTCGACGCTCGACGAGGGCGGCGTCTTTCACCGTCAGGCGCGGATCGTCCGCCAGGACGGTGCCGACGCCGACGGCGACGGCGTCGCTTCCCGCCCGCAACCGGTCGACGCGGGCGAAGTCGTCTGGACCGCTGATCGCGACCTGCTCTCGCCGGACGGTCGAGAGCTTGCCGTCCGCGCTCATCGCCGCGTTGACGAGGACGTCCATACCGCCGCTGGGGGTCCCGGGGTAATAGGATTTGGCAGCCCACCGGCTCCCGAGTCGAGGTGGTTCGCCGACGAACGCGGAGAAACGGCGGAATCCGTGGCGTTCGAAGGGCTTTAGCGCCGCCGGCTGCCCACTGGGGGTATGGTCGCCGATCGGGTCGCAGACCGGCTCCCGGAGGACTGGCGGTGGGTCGTGACGACGCGGGCGGTCACCTTCGTCGTGATACTCGTCGCCTTGCTCTCGGTCGCGACCGGGCTCGTCAACATCGACCAGGAGGCCGCCGACTTCGGCCCGTTCGCCCCCTACGTCCCCAGCGGCGTCCAGCAGGCGGTGGGGTTCACTGGAGCGCTCACGGGGTTTCTCATGCTCGGCAGCGCGCTCATGCTCCGACAGGGGCTGCGTGCCGGCTGGTACGCGTCCGTGGTGTTGTTGCCGGCCACGGCGATCCAGGGCGTCCTCCAGGGGAGTCCGTACTCCGTGCCGCTGATCGTCCTCTCGCTCGTCTCCCTGCCGGTGCTGGTGCTCACCCGATCGCGGTTCGACAGCTCGCTCTCGCTGACGACGACCCAGCTCGCCGCCGGGGGTGCACTCGTCGGCGTCCAGGCGTACGGCACCCTCGGCGCGTTCGCGCTCAGAGAGGAGTTCGACGGCATCGACTCGGTGCTCGAAGCCTTCTATTTCACCCTCATCACGTCTAGTACCGTCGGCTACGGCGACATCGGCCCCGAGACGGAGCAGGCGATGTTGTTCACCATGTCCGTCGTCGTCCTCGGCGTCGCCAGCTTCGGTATCGCGATCGGGGCGCTCGTCGGGCCGGTGATCCAGGCACGGATCAGTAAAACACTCGGAAAGATGACATACTCACAGTTCGAATCCCTCGACAACCACGTCCTCGTGCTCGGCTACGGGGAGCTGACCGAACCGATCGTAGACGAGCTGGTCGACGCGGGCGTGCGCTTCGCCGTCGTCGCGCGCGACCGCGACCGCATCGAGACCCTCACCGACCGTGGCATCCTCGCGCTCGCCGCCCAGCCGAGCGACGAGGAGCCGCTCCGGCGGGTGAAGATCGGTCGCGCCCGGGCGATCCTCGTGGCGACAAACGACGACGCCCAGGACGCGCTGGCGATCCTCACCGCGCGGGAGCTGCGCCCGGAAGCTACCATCGTCGCCGCGGCGACCGACCACGAGAACGTCCGAAAGCTCGAGCGAGCGGGCGCCGACACGGTACTCAGCCCCGCCGTGCTCGGTGGAATCCTGCTCGTCCGCTCGGCCCTCGGTGGGGACGACACGACGCTGATCGAACGCGTCCTGAACGAGACGGGGTGAGCCCTCGCCCCGCGGTCGCCGCGTCCGTGACTCACTCCGGTGCGCCGTCGAGGATTTCGACGCCGCTCGAGGTTCCGATCCGGTCGGCACCGGTGTCGATCACGGCCATCGCCTCCTCGTAGCTCCCGATCCCCCCGCTGGCTTTCACCGGGAGGTACCGACCCAACAGCTCGACGTCGGCGACGGTCGCGCCGCCGCCTGCGAAGCCAGTCGAGGTCTTGACCATCGCGGCGTCGGCCGCGACGGCCGCCTCACAGGCCCGGCGTTTCTCCGCCTCGGTCAACAGCGCCGTCTCGAGGATCACCTTCACCGGGACTGGCACCGCGGCGACGATCTCGCCGAGCTCGTCGGCGACGGCGTCGTCCTCGCCGGCTTTCAGCCGGCCGACGTTGAGGACGACGTCGAGCTCGTCCGCCCCGGCCTTCCAGGCGCGGACGGCCTCCTCCCGTTTGACCTCCCGGTCGTGGTGTCCGTGAGGAAAGCCGACGACCGTCGCCACGGTCAGGTCGGACGGGAAGTGAGCGGCCCGCTCGAGATAGCAAGGTGGGATGCAGACGTTCGTCCCGTACTCCGTCGCTTCGGCGAGGACGCGGTCGACGTCCGTCGGCGTCGTCGCGGGACCAAGTGTGGTGTGGTCGACGAGCGGGGCGAGCGCGGCTCGGTCCATACCCGACTCACTCACCGCGGGATGAAAAGCGGTCCGTTCCGGCCCGCGTCGGCGCGAGCGGCGGGCGACGGCCGACACACCCCGCTCACGCGAACCGGGCGGAACCGGAAACTGTTTGTTACCTCCACGTACCACGTGTAGCTATGGTCGTTCCGGAGACGTTCGTGTTGCCGCCGTGGTACCTGTTCGTCCCCCTGGCGGTGGCCCTGGTCGGTGTGGTGGCGGTGCTCTGGTTGCTCGAGCCGCCGGTCACCGACGAGACGATCGTCTCGTTCGTCCCGTGGATGATGCTCGGGTCCGCGTTGCACGTCCTCTACAAGATCGACGCGTTCCCGCCGCTGGTAGAGACACTCTTCTCGGCGCCGGCGGTGTACGCGACCACCGCGACCGTCGCCGGCGCCGTCTGGATCCTCGGGAGCGTCCTCTATGCGGCCGGCCTCCAGCGCTCTATCGAGTGGTTCGTCGGCGTGTCGGGAACCGGATTTTTCGCCGTCTTCGCGTCGTTTGCCGTCCTCCTGGGCTGGGATCTGGGGACGTTTCAGCCGTTCTGGCCGGTGATCTCGGTGATCGTCGCCGGGGTCGTCACCGCGGTCGCCTGGATCGCCCTGAGCCTCTGGTTCACCCAGGTCGCCACGGCGACGGGCGCCACCGGCGTGCTCGTCGTCTTCTCCCAGGTGCTCGACGGCGTCTCGACTGCCATCGGCTACGACGTCCTCGGTGCCGGCGAGGAGGTCCCACTCTCGCAAGTAATCCTCGAGACCGGCGCCACCCTGCCGACGGCGGAGTATCTCGGGGCCGGCTGGCTGTTCGTCCTGGTGAAGCTGTTGCTGTCGGTCGCGATCGTCGGCCTGTTCGCCGAGTTCGTCCGCGAGGCGCCCAGACGCGGCCGGCTGGCGCTGGGGCTCGTCGTCGCCGTCGGGCTCGGACCGGGAACGCACAACGTGTTGTTGTTCGTCGTCACCTGAGGTGTATGCGAAGGGGTGTGGCCGGCGACGCCGAGACGGCACATCCCCCGTGGTGATCGGGCGGGGTGGTGGTGGTGGGCAGCGAACAGACGTCGTGCCATCCCCCGCCATCCGTGGCTAACTACCGTCGAATAATAAGTATGTCGTTGGTTTAACAGACTGGTCGGCAGCAATCACCGGTTTACCCGAGGACGGGGTCCGGTCTCCCGGCGCCAACGTTTTTAGCCGGGGCGTCCTCGCGTCGGTCGATCGGAGATGTCGACGATCCTCACTGCCGGCCACGTAAACTGGGACGTGACCCTCCGGGTCGACCGGCTCCCCGAGCCGGACGGCGAGTCGACGATCCGGAGCCAGCGTCGGTCCGGCGGGGGCAGCGCCGCCAACGTCGCCGTCGCCCTCTCGCGGCTCGCGATCGATTCGGCCCTCGTCGGGAGCGTCGGCGACGACGAGAACGGCCTGCTCGCACGCCGCGAACTCGAAGCCGACGGGGTCACCCTCGACGGGCTGCGGGTGGTCGCGGACGCCGAAACGGCGGTGAAGTACCTGCTCGTCGACGACGCAGGCGAGGTCGCGGTGCTCGGCACCGGCGGCGTCAACGAGGCGGTCGGCCCGACGGACGTCGATCCAGACCGGATCCGGTCGGCCGAACGCGTCCACCTGACCGGTCAGCGTCCGGCGACCGCCGCCCGGATCGCCCGCGTAGCCGACGACGCCGGCGTTCCGGTGAGCGTCGATCCCGGTCGCCGGCTCCGGGAACGCGACTACACCGCGACGATCGCACTCGCCGACACGATCTTCGTGACCGACCGTGAGGCCGAGGCGCTGCTCGACCCCGCCGCCGTCGCCGGGAGCCTCGTCGTCGTCAAATACGGCGCGGACGGGGCCGAGCTCCACGACGCGACGGGAAGACGCACACACCCCGGTTTCGACGTCGATCCCGTCGACACGACCGGCGCCGGCGACGCGTTCGCCGCGGGCTTTCTCGCCCGCCGGCACGAGGGAGCCGGGCTCACGGACGCACTCGCGTACGCGAACGCCTGTGGCGCGCTGACCGCGAACGGTGAGGGAGCACGGAGCGCACCGACCGGGGACCGGGTGCGGGCGTTCCTCGACGAACAGGACCGTT
>PUPA01000196.1 GCA_003552885.1 Natrialbaceae archaeon | reverse complement strand
CCCTGGTCCTCAGTACGGTCCTCTCCGGGCTGGCGGTCGCGACCGTCGCTCTCTCCCCACGGGCGTGGCTCCTGTTCGCCGCCACGGCCGTCTTCGGCCTCTCGACGGCGCTTTTCGGCCCCGCGCGGTTCACCATCCTCGCGGCGATCTACGACGATCGGGACGCCACGGCCGTCGGCGTGACCCTCTCGGCGGGCGAGGCCGGCAACGCCGTCCTCCCGGTCGTCGCGGGCGTCCTGGCGGCGACCGTCTCCTGGCGGCTCGGCTTCGGCGTAACCGTCCCCCTGTTCGTTCTGATGGCGATCGTCCTCTTTCGGGTCGTCCCCGGCCGACTCCACGAGGCGAGTGCCGTCGACGAGCTCTCGTGGTCGACACTGCGGTACGTCCTCCGGGAGGTGACGGCGCCGGCGGTGTTGTTCGTCAGCGGCCTCCACCTGCTGCTTTTTTTCGTCTACCAGGGGTTCACCGGCTTCTACCCGACCTACCTCGTCGACGTCAAGGAGCTCTCTCCCGGCACCGCCGCGGGGCTGTTCGGGCTCTTTTTCGTCGTCGGCATCGCCGTCCAGCCGATCGCCGGCGCCGGCGGCGACCGGTTTGGCTACCGTCGGACCCTCGTCGCCGTCTCGGCGCTCGCGACGGCCGGCCTCCTCGCACTTCCGTTCGTCGAGGGGCTGGCGGGGCTCGTCGCCGTGACGATCGTCGCGAGCGCGCTGCTCGGCTCGACGCCGATCACCCAGACGTTCCTGGTCAACCAGCTGCCGGCGGACATGCGCGGGAGCGGGCTCGGCCTCCTCCGGACCGGCTACATCGCCCTCGGGGCGACCGGCCCGCTGATCGTCGGCGCGGTCGCCGACCGTGGCTTTTTCGACGGCGCGTTCCTCGGGCTCGCCGCGATCGCCGCGTCGGCGATCGTCCTCTCGCGGTACATGCCCGAGGGATGACCGGTCCGCGGACCGTCGACGGCCGGTGGCCCACACGCCGGAATCAGACCAGCCGGTCGGCGAGGTCGTGGAAGTCCTCGACGACCACGTCCGGTTCGGGACCGAGGGTCTCCCGTGGGGCCCCGACCGACGGCCTGGCGAGCCACGCCGTCCTCATGCCCGCGGCTTTCGCCCCCCAGACGTCCCGCATGCCACCCCCGGAGGCGTGGAGGATCCGACCGATCGGCGTCCCCGTCCGTGCGGCGGCGTGACGGTACAGCTCCCGACCGGGTTTGTACGTCCGAACCTCGTCGGCGCTGACCGCGTCCTCGACGACGTCCTCGATCCCCGCCGCCGCGAGCAGGTGTGAGAGCATCTCCGGGGAGCCGTTCGAGAGCACGTAGACGTCGTAGCCGCCGTCGACGAGCCGGCCGATCCCGTCGGCGACGTCGGGAAAGACCGACAGCTCCGCCTCGTAGACCGTCCGCTGGATCTCCGCGCGCTCTTCCGGTGGGAGGTCGTAGCCGTGAGCCTCGAGGGCGTAGGACAGCCCCATCCCGATCAGCTCCTCGAACGGCCGGTAGGCGTCGATCTCCCCGGCGATCGTCGAGTAGAGGATGTACTGTGAGCGCCAGGCGTCGGAGACGGCCTCGGCGTCCTCGACGCCGTGGGCCGCCAGGACAGTCGCCTGCGAGCCGACGTCGACGAGCGTGGTGTAGGAGTCGACGGTGACCGTCTCTACGAGGTCTGGATCCATGTCGGACGGTACGGTGTGGGTAGTTATAGCCATACCCCCGGGAGAGGGGACGTCGTCACCGCCGGGCGATCAGCTCCTCGAGTTTCGGCTTGAGGAACGGGCCGAACAACACGAGGAAGATCGCAACCGACAGGACGAAAGACAGCGGCCGGTCGATCGGGTGGACGAAGATCCGGTACTCCCCGCCGGAGATCTGCAACGACCGGAAGAAGTTCTCCTCGGCGATCGGTCCGAGGACGATCCCCAGGACGAACGCGATGATCGAGTAGTTGTACCGGACCATGTAGAAGCCGAGGATTCCGAGCGCGATCACCGCGCCCACGTCGAACCAGTTGCGGTTGAGGGTGAACGCGCCGGCGTACGAGAGGACGATCACCATCGGGATGATGACGTTCGTGTCGAGCTCGGTGATCTTGCTCGCGTACGGGATGATCGACAGCCCCACCGCGAGGATGAGGATGTTCCCGAGGAAGACGGAGACGAAAAGCGCGTAGGTGATCTGGAGCTGCTCGTCGAACAACACGGGACCCGGCTGGAGCCCGTGCATCAAGATTCCACCGAGCAAGACGGCGGTCGAGCCGCTGCCCGGGATACCGAACGAGAGCGTCGGCACCAGCGAGCCGCTGACGGTCGGGTTGTTCGCCGACTCGGGGGCGATGACCCCGCGTGGGTCCCCCTCTCCGAATTTGCCGTCTTTCGCCGAAGAACGGGCCTCCTCGGCGTAGGCGACGAACGTCGAGGTGGTCGCTCCGGAGCCGGGAACCATCCCGATGCCCATCCCGATGAGGCCGGATTTGAGCGTCGTCACGGGATATCTGAACACCGT
>PUPA01000128.1 GCA_003552885.1 Natrialbaceae archaeon | reverse complement strand
CGTCGGCGTCCCCCGCCGATCGGATCGAACGGAGCCTCGACGCCGCCGACGGCGTGGCCGACACGGAGTTCGTCCTGGAGACGGTCTCGGAGGATCGCGGGCGTAAACAGGCAGTCTTCGAGACCGTCGCCGGGGCCGCACCCGACGATGCGGTGTTGGCCTCGAACACCTCCGGCATCCCGATCACGGAGCTCGGGACGTTCGTCCCCGACCCCGAACGGGCGTCGGCTGTCACTGGTGGAACCCGCCGTACCTGCTACCGCTCGTCGAGGTCGTCCGCGGTGCGGAGACGTCGACCGACGTTCTAGACCGGACGGTCGGATACGTCGAGGGGGTCGGCCGGGAGCCGATCGTGGTCGAACGCGACGTCCCCGGCTTCGTGTGCAACCCAATCTAGTTTGCGGTCCTCCGGGAGTGTACCCACTTGGTGGCCGACGGCGTCGCCTGCGTCGAGGACGTCGAACGCGCGGTGCGGGACGGCTATGCCCTCCGGACGGCCGCGGTCGGCCCGTTCGAAACCGCCGATCTCTCCGGGCTCGAGCTGTTCTGGGACGTCGCCGACGACCTCTACCCGCATCTCTCGACCGCGACGGAGGCCGGACCGGCGTTCGACGACCGGATCGCCCACGGGGAGACCGGCGTCGCCGCCGGCGCCGGCTTCCACGACTACGAGGAATCCCCCGCGGAGGCGATCCGCCGTCGGGACGAGCACGTCCGCGCCATCGGACGCGCCCGCGAGCGGACAGAGAGCCGCGAGGAGGCGAACGACGGGTGAGACTCGTTCTGGAGGAGACGAACGGGGGGTGAGGCTCGTTCCCCGGGCCGAGGGGGCAAACGGCGTGACACGGCCCCGAACGCCGCGGGCGTGCTCGCGCCGGCGGGTCGAAAAGCGTTAACCGGCTCCCGGCCGACTACCGGAACATGACCGGCGGATCGGACCCCCGAACGGAGCGGCTTCGGGATCCCCGCGGGGTCCACTCCGAGGCCTGGAAACGGACCCTAGCGGAGATGGAGACGATCGCGACCGAGAGGCGTGCGGACGGCTGGGAGACGCTCACGGTGATGGCCGCCCACACCGACACGGTGAGCAGGGACATGAACGACCACGACGAGTTCGGGCTCTTTCACGTCGTCCCCGACGGGCAGGGGGCCGCGTTCGCCGAAACGTTCGACGAGGAGATGTTCACGGAGTATCTGGTCTACGGGACCGAAATCGAGGCGTACATGTACGCCGTCACGGAGTTTCTCGATCCCGAAGGCGAGCGTTCGATCCTGCTCGCGAGCCGGTACGACATGAGCCGGGCCGCCGGGATGGTCGCCTCCGCGGAGGAAGCGGGCGTCCTCTACAGCCACGTCCGGACCGTCGACGGCACCACCCTCGGGACGTTCGTACACGAGGAGTACGAGCCGCTGATCACGAAGCCGAACGCCTGAACGGTCCGGTCGGGACTCACTCGCCGTCGGTGCCGGCCCGGAGTGTCCCCACCAGTTCGTCGTCGACCGCGTACGCGCCGTCGTCGGCCCGGTCGACGATCCCCTCGCTTCGCAGCTCCGAGAGCAGCCCCTGGACGGCGACGGTCGACCGGCCGACCCGTCGGGCGACCGACTCGACCCGTCCCGGCCCCTCCCGCACCAGCGTCGAGACGACCTCGCGGGCGGTGTCGGCCGAACACTGCGAGCCGTCGGCGGCCCGCTCTACCCGTTCGCTCACCTCGGACAGCGCCAATAGCTCCTCGATGGCCCGCTCGCCGTCGTCGACGACGACCGGGGGTTCCGGGGGGGTGTAGCCGAACTCGAGGGGATCCCCGGACACCTCGAGGATGTCGGTCGCGCCCTCGTCGGCGAGCCGGCTCTCGAGGGAGTCGATCGTCCGGTTCAGCCGGTCGTTCTCGGCGACGAGCTCCTCGATGCGGGTCGAGAGCGCCTCGAGTTGCCGCTCTCGGCTTTCGAGCTCCTCTTCTAGGTCCTCGGCCGTCGCCTCCCGCTCGGCTACGGTCTCGGCGAGCCGGTCGCGTTCGGCCTCGAGGTCGAGCAGCTCGTCGTGGAGCCGCCGGAGCTCCTCGCCCCCGCCGGGTAGCTCAGACTGGACCGTCTCGGGCTCGCGTAACGCCTCGGCCATCCGGCTGGCGGCCTCCGAGACGTCCCGGGCGGAGGCGAGCTCGTCCTCGAGCTCCTCGATGCGGCCCTCCCGGCGTTCGACGGTCTCCTCGAGCTGCTCGATTCGACCCTCCTCCGTGCGCTTTCGTTCGCTTATCTCCTGGAGGTCGTCGACGAGGGTCTCCGAAACCGACTTGAGCTCGGGCCGTTCGAAGTCGTCGAGTCCGGGGGTCGCGCCGGCGTCGAAGGTACGTTTGCGCCGAAACTGCACCTTCCTCACCGCGTCGTCGGCCCAGTCGGTCTGGAGGAACGCCTGGCCGTCCGCGAGCTCCGAGACGCGCTCTGCGTACTCGCCGTCGATGATCCGGCCGACGACGTTGGTGTCGTTGTCCCAGGTCAGCCGGTG
>PUPA01000050.1 GCA_003552885.1 Natrialbaceae archaeon | reverse complement strand
GCCTCCTCGTCGTCGCCGACGATGATCTGGTAGGGCACCCGGTCGTCGTGGGCCGCCCGGATCTTCCGACCGAGGGTGGCGTCGCTGCCGTCGACTTCGACCCGGAACTCCGCGAACGCCTCGGCGACCTCGTGGGCGTACGCGCGGTTGTCGTCGGAGATGGGCAACACCCGGAGCTGTTCGGGCGCGAGCCAGAACGGGAAGTTCCCCTCGTAGTGTTCGATGAGCATCATAAAGAAGCGCTCGTAGGAGCCATACAGCGCCCGGTGGATCATCACGGGCCGGTGACGCTCGTTGTCCTCGCCGACGTAGGTGAGGTCGAACCGTTCGGGCATGTTGAAATCGAGCTGGACCGTCGGGCCGTCCCAGGAGCGCCCGATCGCGTCCTCGAAGGCGTAGTCGATCTTCGGGCCGTAGAAGGCACCGTCGCCCTCCTCTAAGTCGTACTCGAGCTCCCGGGCCTCGAGGACGGTCTCGAGCTGGGACTCGGCGCGCTCCCAGATCTCGTCGCTGCCGACGCTCTTTTCGGGGCGGGTCGCGAGCGCGACGTCGTACTCGAGGTCGAACGTCGAGAGCACCTCGTCGATGGCGTCCATGATCGCCTCGACCTCCGACTCGATCTGGTCGGGGCGCAAAAAGAGGTGGCCGTCGTCGATCGTGAACGCCCACACCCGCGAGAGCCCCGACAGCTCCCCGCGCTGTTCTTTCCGGTAGACCTTCCCGTCCTCGGCGTACCTGACCGGGAGCTCGCGGTAGCTCCAGGAGTGATCCTGGAAGATGGCGGCGTGGCCGGGACAGTTCATGGGCTTGAGGCCGAACTCGTCGTCGCCGACCTCGAAGAGGAACATGTCCTCGGCGTAGTTCTCGTAGTGGCCCGACCGCTCCCAGAGCTCCGTCTTGAACACGTGGGGGGTCTCGACGTAGTCGTAGCCGGCGGCCTCGTTGAGCTCCTCGACGAACCCCGACAGCTCCTCCAGCACCTGCTTTCCCGGCGGGTGATACAGCGGCAGCCCGGGACCCGTGACGTCCTGGATCGAAAAGAGGTCCATCTCCCGGCCGATCTTCCGGTGATCGCGCTCTCTGGCCTCCCGGCGGCGCTCGAGAAACGCCTCCAGCTCCGCTTCGTCCTCGAAGGCCGTGCCGTAGATCCGCGTCTGCATCGGGTTCTCCTCGTCGCCACGCCAGTAGGCGCCGGCGATCTCGAGTAAGGTCACGGCACCTATCTCGCCCGTCGAGTCGACGTGCGGGCCGGCACAGAGGTCCTCGAACTCACCCTGGCTGTAGAAGCTGACCGTCTCCCCCCTGTCGGCGAACTCCTCTACGAGCTCGAGTTTGTACGGCTGGCCCTCGAGGCGGGCTCTGGCCTCCTCGATCGAGACCTCCTCGCGTTCGATGGGGTAATCGGCCTCGATGATCTCCTCGATCTCGGCTTCGATCCGCCCGAGGTCGCCCTCCTCGACCTCGAGATCGTCGAAGTCGTAGTAGAAGCCGTCGTCGGTCGGCGGACCGATGGCGAGTTTCGGCCCGTCGAAGAGCCGACGGACGGCCTGGGCGAGACAGTGAGCCGCGGAGTGGCGCATCACCTCGATGGCCTCCTCGGAGCCGTCGGTGACGATCTCGAGGACGGCGCCGTCGTAGACCGGCGTCTCCTTTGCGACGAGCTCGCCGTCGAGGGTGCCCGCGACCGTGTCCCGGCCGAGGCCGGGGCCGATCTCGTACGCACAGTCTTCGACCGTCGCGTCGGCGTCGACCTCGAGCTCCGATCCGTCGGGCAGTACGACCGCTATCCGTCCCTGTGAGTCCGTTTCTGACATGGCTGATCTGAGAACGCCGGTGGCGTGTCCGCTCGACCCGCCGTCCGGTCGATCGATGCGGACGGCGGGAGGTGTCGATCAAAAGCGGGCGAGAGGCCCTGTAAAGCGGACACCTACCATCGTGGACCTCAGTTGTGTCGAGCGGAATAAAAACGTTGTGATGAGGCGTCCGGGCCGCTTTCGGCCGGCGATCGCTCTCGGCCGCCGGCCGGAGGGCGGCTACTCGCCGCCGAACCGTTCCTCGAGTGCCGCCCGATCGACTTTCGCCGGGCCGGCGGTCGGCAGCTCGTCGACGACGGCCAGCCCCTTCGGGATCTTGAACCGGGCGAGCCGGCCGTCGAGGAACGACTCGAGCTCCGCGAGCGTCACCGACTCGTCGGCGGCCGGCTCGATCACCGCCTTGCCGACGGTCCCCCACCGGTCGTCGGGGACGCCGACGACGACGGCGTCGGCGACGGCCGGGTGCCGTGCGATCGCGTCCTCGATCGCCGCCGGGTGGACGGTCTCGCCGCCACTGACGAAGGCGTCGTCGACGCGCCCCTCGACGTGATAGAAGCCCTCGTCGTCGACGCGAGCGAGGTCGCCGGTGGAGAGCCAGCCGTCGCCGAACGCCTCGCTCGTCGCCTCCGGATCCCGCCAGTAGCCGGCCGCCGCGTGTGGCCCCGCGAGCTCGAGCTCGCCCACCTCGCCG
>PUPA01000181.1 GCA_003552885.1 Natrialbaceae archaeon | reverse complement strand
CGGCACCGAGACGTTGTACGCCGCGTCGGCGAGCTCTCTACCGCCGTTCCAGCCCGTCGAGAGCCACTCCGTACCCGGTCGACGGAGGCGGAGAACGCCGTCGGATCGATACACCGCGTAGTCCTCCGGCCGATCCGTTCCCCGCTCGTCCGACCGGGCGGCGCTCCTGCCCCCAGATCCACCCGCGTTCGGGCCGTCGTCGACCGACCGTTCCCGGCGGTCAGTCATCGAGCATCACCGCGCGGAGCCGTTCGTTGTCCTCCCGATCGCGTACGGCGATCCGGACGTGGGCGTCGAGCCCGCGGAACGTCCGGGCGTCGCGGATCGCGATCCCGGCCGCCCGCGCCCGTTCGAGCAACCCGTCGACCGACTCCCGCTCGGGCCGACAGAGCAGGAACGGCGCGTCCGAGGGGGCGACCTCGAACGCCGGTTCGAGGCGTCCACGGAGCCACACCCGCTCCCGGGCGACGCGTTCGCGGGTCTCACGGACGAACTCACGGTCGGCGAGACAGTGGGTCCCGACGCGGGCCGCGGGCGTGCCGAGGCTCCAGGCCGGCCTGGTGACGGCGAGCGCCTCGCGGGGCTCGCCGGCCGCGACGGCGTATCCCGCACGCAGCCCCGGGAGGCCGTACAGCTTCGTCAGCGAGCGGGCGACGACGACGTCCGGCCGGCCGGCCATCGAGGGCAGATCGGTGTATCCGAGGAAGGCCTCGTCGACCAGCAGCCGGCTCCCGCCCTCCCGACAGCGGTCGGCGAACGACGCGAGCGCCGCCGGATCGATCGCCTCGCCGGTCGGGTTGTTCGGCGTACAGACGATCACCAGCGCGTACCGGGAGGGGTCGATCGCCGTGAGCTCGTCGTGGCGGACGAACCGCGGCCGCCCGCCCTGTAAGCGGACCTCGCGGGCGTACTCGCCGAAGCTCGGATAAGGGACGAGGACCTCGTCGCCGGGATCGACCGTCGCCTCGAGGGCGAGCCGGATCGCCGCGAGTCCGCCCGCGGTCGGGATCACCTGTGTCGGTCGGCAGCCGACCGCCGTGGCGGCGGCCTCGCGAAACCCGGGGTAGCCGTCGTCGGGGTACCGGCGTGACTCCTCGAGGGCGGCGGCGTACACCGCCTCGACCCCGTCCGGCGTCCGCGGGTTGACGTTGGCGCTGAACTCGAGGATCGAGGGGTCCGGCTCGCCGCCGTGTGGAACCCGGTCGACGGCCCCCGTCGCGTCGCGGTCCACGGCTACCCCCCGGACCGGCGGGATCCCGCCGGTCCGGGGGGTAGCCGTGGACCGCGACGCGACGGGGGCCGTCGACCGGGTTCCACACGGCGGCGAGCCGGACCCCTCGATCCTCGAGTTCAGCGCCAACGTCAACCCGCGGACGCCGGACGGGGTCGAGGCGGTGTACGCCGCCGCCCTCGAGGAGTCACGCCGGTACCCCGACGACGGCTACCCCGGGTTTCGCGAGGCCGCCGCCACGGCGGTCGGCTGCCGACCGACACAGGTGATCCCGACCGCGGGCGGACTCGCGGCGATCCGGCTCGCCCTCGAGGCGACGGTCGATCCCGGCGACGAGGTCCTCGTCCCTTATCCGAGCTTCGGCGAGTACGCCCGCGAGGTCCGCTTACAGGGCGGGCGGCCGCGGTTCGTCCGCCACGACGAGCTCACGGCGATCGACCCCTCCCGGTACGCGCTGGTGATCGTCTGTACGCCGAACAACCCGACCGGCGAGGCGATCGATCCGGCGGCGCTCGCGTCGTTCGCCGACCGCTGTCGGGAGGGCGGGAGCCGGCTGCTGGTCGACGAGGCCTTCCTCGGATACACCGATCTGCCCTCGATGGCCGGCCGGCCGGACGTCGTCGTCGCCCGCTCGCTGACGAAGCTGTACGGCCTCCCGGGGCTGCGTGCGGGATACGCCGTCGCGGCCGGCGAGCCCCGCGAGGCGCTCGCCGTCACCAGGCCGGCCTGGAGCCTCGGCACGCCCGCGGCCCGCGTCGGGACCCACTGTCTCGCCGACCGTGAGTTCGTCCGTGAGACCCGCGAACGCGTCGCCCGGGAGCGGGTGTGGCTCCGTGGACGCCTCGAACCGGCGTTCGAGGTCGCCCCCTCGGACGCGCCGTTCCTGCTCTGTCGGCCCGAGCGGGAGTCGGTCGACGGGTTGCTCGAACGGGCGCGGGCGGCCGGGATCGCGATCCGCGACGCCCGGACGTTCCGCGGGCTCGACGCCCACGTCCGGATCGCCGTACGCGATCGGGAGGACAACGAACGGCTCCGCGCGGTGATGCTCGATGACTGACCGCCGGGAACGGTCGGTCGACGACGGCCCGAACGCGGGTGGATCTGGGGGCAGGAGCGCCGCCCGGTCGGACGAGCGGGGAACGGATCGGCCGGAGGACTACGCGGTGTATCGATCCGACGGCGTTCTCCGCCTCCGTCGACCGGGTACGGAGTGGCTCTCGACGGGCTGGAACGGCGGTAGAGAGCTCGCCGACGCGGCGTACAACGTCTCGGTGCCG
>PUPA01000202.1 GCA_003552885.1 Natrialbaceae archaeon | reverse complement strand
GGCGACGGACAGCACGACCCGGAGGACGTTCCGAAGCTGCTCGACCGCCAGCGGGACACCGGCGCGGAGCTCGTCATCGGGAGTCGGTTCTCCCCGGGATCCGACACCGAGCTTCCGCTGTACCGGTCGGTCGGCCTCTGGGTCGTGAACACGCTCGTGAACGTCGGGACGAGCCGGTCGGGCTCGACGATCCGGGACACCCAGAGCGGGTTCAGAGCGTACGACTCGCGGGCGATTCGCTCGCTGGCGAGGGAAGCGGACATCGGCGATCACATGGACGCGAGCATCGACGTGATCTACCACGCGGTCCGTCGCGGCTACCGGATAGAGGAAGTCGGCATCACCGTCGACTACGACGTAGCGGGAGCGAGCAACCACAACCCGATCAGCCACGGATCCGTCCTGGTCACAAACGCCGTCAAGACGGCGAGCGGCGAGCGACCCGAACTCCTCGTCGTGCCGGGGTTTCTCGTCGCGTTGGCCGGCCTGCTGGCGGCGACGTTCCTCTCTTTCGGGTACGCGCCGAACGCGCTCTCCGGCCCGGTGACGGTCACACTCTCCTCGGTCGCGTTCCTCCTCGGGCTGGTCACGTGTGTCTGGGGAGTTACGATGAGTGCCGTCAGGTCGATCGACGACCGCTAGCAACGCCGAGTGTCCGTATAGTATCGATCCGGATACCTGACCTATTTCGTGAAAGTTCGGCGGTCGACGGATCTCGACGGGCGGTTCGCCCGCCAAGCCGCCGGTTCCGGGCCGAACACGCCCCGAACGACGGCCGACCTCCGTCCGTGATGGTCACGGGACATATCATGGATGATGACTTTCGCGATCGGTAGATCCGGACCGTCCTGGACGTGTGTGCTGGGTCGAACCGTCCGGCGGCCACACCGTCTCGAATACAGTTATAAATTCGTGTATAAACAGTAAGACTTAATTATATATTTTTTGGATAGTATATTAGATTTCTTTGTAAATAGTATTAACTATTTTGTGTTGTGAAAAAGAACTATATTATGCCGTGTCTTTCGTCCGATCGGACTAATGGCACGCGAACCGACGACGAGAGGAGACGAGCTCACCGGGAAAGCGACGGAACTCAGCCGACGCGACTGGCTGAAGACGACCGGCGCGGGCGCGTCGGTGGCAGTCGGCGGGCTGACACTCGGCGCAAGCCCCGTTGTCGGGGCCACCGAAGGAGGACCCGTGGACCCCGAAACCTGGCAACTCGTCTTCGAGGATCGTTTCGAGGGAGAGACGCTCGATGCCGACAGCTGGGACGTCGGCTTCGGCTGGGGAGACACGGCGAACGACGACCTCGCGACCGTCACCGAGGACAACGTCGTAGTCGACGATGGGACGCTTCGGCTCCTGGTCACCCACGGAGGCGGCGGCGCCGGGGACGTCTATCAGGGGGCGGTCAACTCGCGTGATCGCCAGTACTTCGGCCCCGGACACTATTTCGAAGCCCGGATCCGGATGCCGGGACGTGAGGGGCTTCTCCCGGCGTTCTGGTCGAAGCCCAACTCCGAGGCGTGGCCGCCGGAGATCGACTTCGTCGAGCTGTTCCAGCAGGGAGAGGACGTCTACGCCGACCGCCACCAGGCACACTTCAACGTCCACTGGTCGTCCTCGGGGACGGTCGGGGACGAGTCGACACACACCCACGACTCACTGACCTACGACACCGACACCGATCTGACGGAGAGTTACAACGTCTACGGCTGTGCGTGGCTCGAAGACCGCATCGACTTCTACTTCAACGGCGAGTACGTCGGCTCGCGTGACTCCCAGTCGATGATGGACGCCGTCAACGCCGGGGCGCCGTTTTACATGATGTTCACGACCCACGTAAACCGGATCGGCTCCGCCGACCTCTCGGCGCCGTGGGAAGAGGAGATGGCGGTCGACTGGTGTCGCGTCTGGGAACAGGGGGACGCACCGTCCGACGGCCCCGAGGAGGCGGACGACGACCCCGAGGAGGCGGACGACGACCCCGAGGAGGCGGACGACGACTCCGAAGACGGGACCGGCGGCCGGTACGTCGAAATCCGTTCGGCGGGGGGAGACGCCGTGCGCTACGAGTTCACCGCGTTCCCTGGTGGCGTCGAACACGATCCGTCGACCGGAACGGGCCAGGAGTGGGTTTCGGACGACGAGGTGTACGGCTGGGGCACGACGTCGACCGACACGGGGCGCGTCGACGCCTTCCAGTTCGACGGGGAGATCACCGGATTCGGGTGGGACGCACCGGTCGCCGTGCTGGTCGACGGGGAGGCCGTCGATCCGGCCTCGTTCGGTCCCGTCGACCCGGCGGAGACGCCGTGGGACGACGGCGACGGGGACGACGAAGAGCCGGCAGAACGGGAGGGGCCCTCGGAGGCCGACGGAGAGCCGGTGGACGACGCCGATGGATCGCCCGACGACGGTGACGAGGAGTCGAACGGGGCCGGCGAGGAGGAAGACGGGACGGGCGACGACGATGAGCCGTCCGACGACGGTGAGGACGGGAACGGAGAGGACGATGAGCCGTCCGACGACGGTGAGGACGGGAACGGAGAGGACGATGAGCCGTCCGACGACGGGGGGAGATCGCCCCAGGGAGGCGACGGAGGGGGAGAACGCGCCGACCTGGAGGTCGCACTCGAACGAATCGCAGACCGCTTCGGCTTCGTCACCCGTCGCCAGCCGTGACGGTTCAGAAGTCCACGCCGCGTCCGAACCGGTCCTAGCCGGCCTCTCGCTCCCACACGCTGATCCGGTCGATCTCCATGTACGCCGGCAGGTTCTCGGCTTCCGGCTCCCCGACGAACGGGGCGTCCACGCCGAAGTTGAGTATCAGCCGCATCTCCGTCGTCGAGACGGCGTCCCCCTCGAACCGAAACCGCTCCCGGCCGTCGACGTACCACGTGATCCGGTCGTCCCGCCAGTCGACGGCGTACTCGTGGAAGTCGGCGCTGAAATCCGGTCCACAGTACGTCCCGTCCGCCTTCTCGACGCTCCGGCCCTCCCGGTAGTGGTAGGTCATCTGTACGCACGGGTCGGCACCGAAGAACTCGAAGACGTCTATCTCGGGTGGCCACTCGTACTCCGGGGTGAGCCAGAACGCGGGCCAGAACCCCTCGACGGTCGGCGGAATCCGTATCCGACCCTCGACGTATCCGGGTGCGAACGAACGGTACGGCGTCGCGACGCCCGTCGTGTAGGGGACGATATCCCCGTCGTCGACCGGCGGTTCGGCCTCCTCCGGTCCGCCCTCTCGGCCCACGGGCCCTTCGTCTCCGACGTCCCGGCGCTCCTCTCTGGCCTCGAGCACGAGGCTGTCCTCGTGAACGTAGACGTTGTTCGGGGAGGCGTAGGCGTTGAAGTTGTGGATCCGTTCCCCCCAGGGGAACTCGGTCTCCCAGACGCCCGGATCGACGACGTCCTCCTCGAAGTGATCCTCGAAGACGAGCTCGAGTTCGTCTCCGGTCCGGGGCAGGTCGGGGAAGCCGTCGGCCGTCGGTTCGAGGCAGCCGGCCCCGAGCGCGCCAATCGCCAGCGCTCCCGCCCGGAGGACCGCCCGTCTGTTCGCGTTCCCGTGTGTCATCGGTCGTCCGCGAGCCGCGATCGGTCGTTCCCGTGTGTCATCGGTCGTGGCGGTTACCGGCGACACTCCTCTTCGATCCAGATCTCCCGCCACCGCTCGGGGTGTTCCCGCTGGAGCCGACGGATGTCTCTCACCTTCACGTACGCGGCGACCATCTGGTAGAACTCGAGGAAGGCGACGTAGAACCCCCGGTAGCCGTCGAGGACGCCACGGCTGATGAGAAGCCGGTCCAACCCGACGGCGAGCCCACGGGCCAGAAACGGGACGATACCATCCGGCCTCCCGTTCTCGACGGTCTGGAGCGCCTCGAGGGCGCTGTACTGGGCGGTCTTCGACTCGAGTTCCGACGCACGGTCGAACCGGTAGTGGTCGATCCGGTTCGAGAGCGACTCCGTCCGGTCCAGGTGGGACCGTTCGACGGAGAGACGCTCCCAGATGTACTCCTGGCGGAAGTAGAGGACGTCCTTCCGGGCGAGGTACGGTCGCCTGTAGTGGTACTGGTTGGTTCGTGCACCCAGCATGTGCTCTTGTTTTTCGATGTAGAACGCGACGGCGTCGGACGCCCCGAACCTGGCGTAAATCTCCTCTCTGAGCGTCGGCGGGACCTCCTCGTCGGCGTCGAGGACGAACACCCAGTCGTTGTCGGCGTGGGCCATCGCCCGGCCCTTTATCTGGGCGAAACTCTCGAACTCGTGTTGGTGGACGTCGGCGCCGTACTCCTCGCAGATCTCGACCGTCCCGTCGTCGCTGTCGCTGTCGACGACGACGATCTCGTCGGTCCACCCGACCACGCTCTCGAGGCAGCCACGGATCGTGTCGGCGTTGTTCTTCGTCGTCACACACACCGAGATCGGTAACGTCTCGCGGTCGGTTCGACCGCGAGGGGGTGACGGCTCCCTCCCTGCGTGGCCGTTCGGGCGCGTCGGTTTGAGCTGGTTCAACAGGTGTTCGTACACGTAGGTCATTTTCGCGTGTCCACGGCGGATCGACGGAGTCGGAGCCGCGGGCGAGCGGTGGCGACGAACGCACATCAATCGCGGATATCCTTCCGGACGAAAGGATCGGTTGGCTCCGCCACCGCACCCCGGCCCGACGGCGTCGGGGCGGTTCGGCCCGCACAAGCCGACGTTTCCCCCGTGTAACGGTCCGTAAGTCGTCGATACGTCCACAATCTCAATACGCCGGTTCGTCGTCGTACCGGCGATGAATCTCGGCCGGACGAGTTTCAAGCTGACTCTCATGCAGGTGGGCAGGGCGGCCCTGCTCTTTGCCGCCGTCGTCTACTTCGCCCGGCGACTGGGGCCGACCGAGCTGGGCTCGCTGTTTCTGTTCCAGGCGCTCGTGGGGCTGTTGATGATCCCCGCCGACCTGGGCATCCGTGGCGCCCTGGAGAAACGGCTGAGCGAGGGTGACCGGCCCGAACGGATGCTCGGCTCGGCGCTCGCGCTCAAACTCGTCTTGCTCTCGATCATCTCGGTCGGCATCCTGCTGGCCCGGCCCTACGTGAACGAGTACGTCGGCGCTGATCTGGCGGTGACGCTGATATTGGCGCTGATCACGTTCGAACTCTCGGAGTTTTTCATCCAGACCCTGCGCGGGGAGATGCGGGTCGGGGAGACGGCGCTCATCGGGTTCTCGCTGCGGTTCGTCTGGGTTACCATCGGGATCGTCGCCGTCTCGATGGGCTACGGCGTGTCGACGATCGCCGCCGGGATCGCCGTCGCGGGTGCCGTGACGTCGGCGTGGGGGTACTCACGCTGTGAGACGTCCATCGGTCGCCCGAGTCCAGAGGCGATCCAGTCGCTGATCGAGTACGCGAAGTTTCACGCGATCGCCTCGACCGAAGGGCAGATCTACCAGTGGATCGACGTCGCGGTCATCGGGCTGTTTCTGAGCCAGGCACACGTGAGCGTCTACGAGGTCTCCTGGCAGGTCACGCTGCTCGTGTTGCTCGTCAGCAGGTCGATCGGGTGGTCGATCTTTCCACAGATCAGCCAGTGGGACGCCAGGGGCGAACGCGGGAAGATCGAGTGGGTGATCTCGAAGGGGCTCGCGTTCGCACTCCTGTTTTCCGTTCCGGCGCTGATCGGCGGCTCGCTGTTCGCCCCCGAGATCCTCCTGTTTCTGTTCGGCCCGGAGTACGTAGCCGGGGCGCTGGTGCTCTCGATCCTCCTCGTCGAGAAGCTGGTCCAGTCGTTCGACGACATCATCGAGAGCGCGCTGCGGGGGATGGACCGACCCGACCTGGCCGCGATCGCGACCGTCGTCACCGTCGGCATCAACCTCGTTCTCAACCCGTTTCTCGTCGTGACGATCGGGTTCGTCGGGGCGGCGATCGCGACGACGGTCGCCGGAACGGTCAGCGCCGCGATCCACACCTACTACCTCTCCCGGCTCGTCTCGATCGAGGTCCCGTTCCGGCTCGTCGGCTGGTACGCCGTCTCCTCGCTCGTGATGGGGGCGACGCTCCTGGGGGTCCGGTCGTTCGTGCCGGTCACGGACGTCGTCACCCTGTTCGCCCTGATCGGTTTCGGGGCGACGGTGTACGGGTTGCTCGTGATGTCGGTGCCCGCGGTGCGAAACGACGTCGTCGTTCCGGCCGTGCGTGCTCTCACCTGACGTCGGCGTGACCCGACAGCGAGAGGCTCGACCCGCCAGCGTGGAGACGGTCGTATCGGTCTCCCCCTCGACGCCCAAGAGCGTCGTGGCCGTGTGGGCCCACAGTCCAGTGTCTGTAGTCCCACCCTGCTCGCGGCGACCGTCCGGTCGGCAGCCGTCGGGAAAGGAGACGTCGCACCTCGACTCCGCGAAACCGATGGTTATCGGTCGAACGGTCAGGGCCGTTAAGATAGGTAGAGCGTGAGGTTTCTCTCCGACGCGTGCGCGACTCGTCGTGTACGCCCCATCGGCCTCCGGAGGCCCCCATCATCCGACGTACACCTCACAGCCCCCGGAGGTCCCCATCACATGACGTACGCCTCACAGACCTCGGAGCTTTCCATCGGCTGGGGGCCGACGACGGTTGTAACCGCCGTGTCGGCCCTGTTGGTTGCGTTCTGGTCGACCGTCGCCCTCGAGTGGATCGGCGTCACGATTCCGTTCGTCCGGGCGGTTCTCGGAGTGGTGTTGCTGACGATCGTCCCCGGCGGGTTGCTCACCCTGCTGCTCGGCGTCCGCACACGAAACGTCGGGGAGGCCGCCATCTTCGCCGTCGGGTTGAGTCTGGTCACGCTGTCGGTCGCGTCCGTGCTGTTGAGTCTGGTTCTCCCGCGTGTCGGGCTCGACCAACCGCTGTCGTTCGGACCGGTCGCGACCCTCTCGACCGTGCTCGTAGTGGCGCTTTCGGTCGCCACCTGGCTCACGAGACGGGATCAGCTCCGGATCGACGTCCCGCTCGGCTCGTTCACGCCGGCTCACGCACTCCTCGGGCTCCTCCCGGTGTTCGCCGTCGTCGGAGCCGCGGCGATGAGGTGGTACGGAAACAGCTACGGCGTGGCCGTGTTCGTCCTCGCCGTCGCCGTCGTGACCGTGCTCTCGGCGACGAGGCTGCTCCAGGCGCGCCACTATCCGCTGGCGGTGTTTCTCGTCGCGTTGTCGACGCTACTGCACCGGAGCCTCGTGGCGACACACGTCGTCGGTGCGGACATCCAGTTCAACTACTTCCTGTCGGGGCTGATCGCGGAGAGCCACCGGTGGGCGCCGGACGTCGGTGGCTCTCTCGCCTCGTTGCCCGTCCTCGCCGCCGTTCCCGCCGTGTACTCGACGGTCGCGGGGATCGAGCTCACGGTCGTCTTCACCGTCGTCTACTCGATCATCTTCTCGGTCGTCCCCCTCGGGATCTACTACCTCGGTCGCGACCTCTTCGACGCCGACATCGCGCTGTACGGGAGCCTGATTTTCGTGTTCTACCACGGGACGTTCTACCTGACGCCGGGGAAACAACGGATCTCCGAACTGTTCGTCGTGCTCTTGCTCTTGCTTTACTTCCGACACGGCCCACACAGCACGGGCGAGCGGGTCGCCGGAGTGTTGTTGGCCATCGGGCTCGTCCAGTCACACTACGGGGCGACCTACGTCTACGGCTTCGCGTTTCTGATCGGCTCGGTAGGGATCGTCGCCGTCGACCGCTTCGTGGGCGAGTGCTGGTACAGCCGCGTGTTCTCACCGATCTATCCGGCCGCGTTTCTGGTTGGGGCGACCGCGTGGTACGCGTACGCATCCCCCGCGCTGATCGGGACGCTCGCCTCGATTCCGGCGTCGATGGTCATACAGCTTCTGGCCCTCCCGAGCGGGGTCGTCGCCGGTTCGGGTGCGGGCTACGTCCAGGCACAGGAGGCGGTGGTCCAGCGGACGACACTCGGCCTGTACGTCCTGTTGACGCTGTCTATGGCGGTCGGGCTCGCGTGGAAGACCACGACCTCGATCGTCCGGATTCGACGGGGGGTCGACGTCGAGTACGCCGGATTCACGGCCCTCGCCGTCCCCCTCTTTCTGTTTCTCGGCTCGTCGTACGTCCTCGTCGTCGACCTCTGGGCGGACAGGGTCTACCAGCTGGTGTTGCCGGTCCTGGGGCTTTTCGCCGCGCTGGGATTCTCACTGGCCCGGACGGCCGTCGGCCGCGTCCCCCGGCTCCGGAAGCCGACCTGGTCCCCGGTCGCCGTCGTGCTGGCGGTGCTTTTCGTCCTCAACGCCGGACTCGCGGGCGCGGCGATGGGGTCGCCGACGGACTACACGTTCGACGGGGAGGCACACGACTACTCGTTCAGCGACGACGAGCTCGAGGCGGCCGAGTGGATCGAGGCTCTCCCCCAGGTCGAACGGATCGATCCGGAGACGGGAGCCGAGGCCGCGAGCGAGGCGGAGCCGGTCCGCGTCTACACCGACAGAACGACCGCGCAGCTGTTTCGATCGGTGACGCCGGAGGGCCACTACAACGTCGAGGTGGTGGCGTTCAAAGACGAGTGGGACCCCACCTTCGACCCCGGGGAGACGCTCGACGGCTACGTGTTCGTCCGCCACGACGCCGTCGAGGACGCCCACCCCGAGGAGGTGGCCCTGGCGTTCCTGAGCGACGCCCACGTCGAGGAGCTCCTCGACGAACGGGAGCTCGCCCACCGAAACGGGGACGTCACCGTCCTCGAACCGGCCGGAACCGGCGACGCGAGCGTCGATCGAACCCCCGAGGCGGCCGAGTTCGGCCGGTAACACCGTCACGTGGTCCACGCGACCGTCCGTCGGAGACCGGGAAACGGTGGGTTTCCACGCCCAACGGACCGGTAACACGCGTTTCCAGCCCTCGGGATTTATCGGGGCCGTGAACGGGTGATCCGTCACATGACATCCACGCCGGCCGACGGCGGGCCGCTCGTCTCGTACGTGATCCCGACGTACAACCGTCCCGACGAGCTCGCCGACGCCGTCGACTCCGTCCTCGAGCAGACGTACCGCCCCCTCGAGGTCGTCGTCGTTAGCGGATCGACGGACGAGACGGCGGCGATGTTCGAACCGGGGGGGCGGTTCGACCGCGAGGAGGTCCGGTTTTACAGCTTCCCGCGGCGGATGAGTCCGCCGGAAGCGCGAAACGTCGGCTACGACCGGGCTACAGGCGAGATCCTCGTCACGATCGACGACGACGCGGTGCTCGCGGAGGCCGACGCGACGGGGATCGTCGTCTCCCGCTTTCGAGAGCACCGGGACGTCGGCGTCCTCGCGTTCCAGAGTCGCAACTACTACTCGGGGGAGATCGAACGGATGGAGGTCCCGGATCCACCCGACTTCGAGACGCCCCCCACCGAGGAGTACAGAACGACCGCGTTCGTCGGCGTCGGCGCCGCGATCCGGCGGTCGGTGCTCGAACGGACCGGCGGCTTTCCGGACGGCTTCGAGTACGGCTTCGAGGAGATGGACCTCTCGGTTCGCGTCCTCGACGCCGGCTACGACATCCTCTACGTGCCGTCGGTCGTCGTCCGCCACAAGCGGTCACCGACCGCCCGCAGACCCGACGACGTCGTCCTCGAGTTGCTGGTCGGAAACCGGATCCGGCTCGCCGTCAGGAACCTCCCGTGGCGGTACGTGCTGTTCTCGACGCTCGTCTGGTCTGCGTACGCGTTCGTGCGCACCGGGTTTCGGATCGGCCCGACGTGGCGGACGTGGATCGGCCTCTGGCGACAGCGCCACCAGTTGGTCGCCGAACGGGACGTGATCGACGGGGCGACGATCGGGCTGTTGAAATCCAGACGCGCGACGCTGTTCCTGTGGCTGTACGGCCCCCACCCGCGGCGCGTCCTGGGAAACCCCGAGCGGCTGACCTGGTGAGCTGGTCGTCCCCGAACGCCGGGCTGCTACCTCCTCTCCGAGACGGCGGAGACGCGACGGGAGCGGGCGTCCTCGAGCGTCGCGTACAGCTCGGTCATCGTCACGAACCGATACTCTCGACGTCGGAGCTCCTCGACGAACCGGCGGAAGATCCGGACCCCCTCCCAGCGGTTTCGCCCGTAGATCGTCCTGTAGGGGAGCGAAAGCGAGTCGGCCGCCGACGCGGGGACGAGGTCGTGCATGTGAAAGTCGAAGACGACGACCGACGGCGCACGACGGCGGAGAAGCTCCCAGTAGGGCCGACCGAGAAGCTTGAGATACGAGAGCGAGACCGGGATCCGGATCGCCGACGAAAGCGGCGTTATCGGCACCTCGAGCAGGCCAGAGACGGGTTCGTGCGGGACGGTCGGCCGGCTACGGTTGTCGAACCGTCCCGGCCGCCACGTCGGAAACAGGCTCGAGCTGAAGTCGACGCCGCGATCTGCGAGCAGCCGGTAGCCGTCGGCCGGAATCGCCCCGTCCGGAAACCGGTAGCCGACGACATCGCCCGGAAACCGGTCTGCGATCCGGGCCAGGCTCTCGTCGATCTCGGAGGCGACGTCCGCGCGCCTCGGGTGTGGGTGTGTGTGTGAGTGTGCGTGGAAGTCGACCCGGACCGACGCCCGTTCGAGGGTGGCGACCGCCTCGGGCACCGCCTCGAGCAGCTCCGTCTGGAGAAAACACGTGAGTGGGAGGTCGTACGTCTCGAGGAGTGTACGGAGCGTTGTCGTCTCGGCCGCCGCCTCGTAGGTGTTCGGTTCGATCGCCGTCCCGTAATCACACTCGAGGTCGAGCGACAGGACGACCGTGTCCTCGACCGGCCACCCGAGTGGGTCCCCGTCGGACGGGGTCGGCCCGGTCACGTCCGTCCACCCGGACTCGCGGTCTCGTCCGGCTCCCGTCCCGATCGGGCCGAGCCGAACGCCAGGGCCGGATCGTTCGTGAACCGGTAGACCGGGTTGCCGATCGAGGGCGCCGTCTCGACCCGGAACCCCGCCTCCGTCAGCCGCCGGATCACGTCCGCCGGCTCGCCCTCGAGCAGCTCCGGGTGGATCTCGACCAGCCCGGTCAACAGCTCGACGTCGGAGGAAACCAGGTCCCCTAGGATCCCGTCTTCCTCGCCCTCGGCGTCGATCTTGACGAACACCGCGCTGGCGTCCGCCTCCTCGATTATCGTCGAGAGGGAAACCGCCGGTCTCGTGGACGCCTCACCGACGCCGGTGCCGGCCGGTCTGGTCGTGTGGTCGTTCGAGGCGAGTTTCCTCCCCTCGTAGAACGCCACCTCGCCGTCGGCTCCGGTGACCACCCGATCGTCGACGGTCGCGTCGATCCCGTTGTGGATCAGATTCGCCGCGAGCACCCGGCGATTCCGCTCGGAGGGTTCGAAACAGACGAGATCAAAGGCGTTGAGCGCACCGAGCAACACGCTGTAGGTTCCGAAGTGAGCACCGACGTCGATCCCCAGGTCGTACCTCGACGGAAGTTCGAGCATCGAGTACGGCACCTCGTGTGAGATGGCGTCCTCGCCGATCGAGAGCGTGAGGTACAGAAACGACGGCGCGTCCGTGTAGACGAACTCCAGACGGCGCCCGCCGACGGTTACCGGGATCGTGTTTCTCCCCGCGGCCACCTCGAGGGCGACGAGCCCGTCGAGTCCGGCGACCGCGGCGTTTTTCAGCGGGGATGGGACGCGCTCTCCGGCCCCGTAGAGCCGGGCTACGGAGGAGAAGACCGTCCGCGTCGAGAGTCGAGTCACACGCCCCCCGAACGCCCCGTCTGACTTCGTTATGGCCGGGGTACGGCGCCGTTTCGCGGGCCGCCAGACTGGCCGACGCCGACCAGGGCCGTTCCAACCGACGCCGGGGTCG
>PUPA01000235.1 GCA_003552885.1 Natrialbaceae archaeon | reverse complement strand
CGGACGACGACGGGCTGGTGATAATGTCGGAGGGCGGGAAGATAATGCGGACGCGAGCGAGCGAGATCTCCCGGGTCGGCCGGAACACGATGGGCGTGATCGTGATGGACGTCGAGGCCGGGGACGCGGTCTCGAGCGTCGACGTGCTCCCGGGGAGTGACGGCGACGTGCTGCCGGAGGGAGAATCGGACGGCTAGTGCTCGGGCTCCTCGGCGGGTGCGATCATCTCGTCGATCCGGAGGATGAGGATGTTGTTGGTGTCGTCTTTGCCGTCGACGGTGCCCTCGATGAGCAGCTTCGACAGCGGCGTCGGGCCGACGACCACGGCGTCGCCCTCGGCGATCTCGGTGACGGCTCCCTGGACGTGGATCTCGGCCCGGCAGAGGTCGGGGTGGTGGACGCTGGAGAGGTCGATCTCCTCGACGATGACGTCGATGTCCTCGCCCTCGTGTTCGAACGGCACCGCGGCGGGGTCGTCCATCTGCTGGATCTCGAGGGCCTCGTATGCCGCTGCCGTCGGCTTGTAGCCGCCTTTCGGCCCCGGTACGCCCTCGACGAGCTGGAGGGCCTTCAGGCTCTGCATCTGGTTGCGGATGGTGCCCGGGTTGCGATCGACCTGCTGGGCGATCTGTTCGCCCTTGATGGCGTCCTCGGCGTCGTTGTGGAGGTTCGTCAACGCCCGCAAGATCTTCTTCTGGCTGGGAGTCAGCTCGATCGATGACATAGCCGGACCTTCGTGGTTGATTCGCTTAAAGCCGGCGAAAGGAAGGGTCGATCATCCGGACGATTGACACGGACGGCAGGTCGGTCAGCCGGGAACGATCCAGCCCTCGACGATGACGTCCTCGAGGACGAACATGAGCGCGACGCCGGCGGCGAACGTCGCGGCGTTCAGCCGCGTCAGGAGGGTGCCGGCGTCGAACCGGATGAGCCCGACCATCTCGACGAGCACCTGGAGGATCGCGCCGACGGCGACGGCGAAGAAGACGGCCGCGAGCAGCGCGGAGTCGGCGAGGCTCCCGATCCAGCCGCCGAAAATCACGGGTGAACCCGCGATGATCCCCATGGCGGCGAAGTGATACAGCGGTGGCGTGTCCGTATCACGGGCGACGGCGGCGACGATCGTCGGCCCCTCGGTGACGTTGTGCATGATGTAGCCGACGACCAGCAGGGTGACGAGCGTCGCGTCACCCTGGACGAAGGCGACGCCGATACCCAGCCCCTCGCCGATGCTGTGGAGCCCGAGAGCGATCGCCACGAGGTAGGCGATCCGGAGCCCGCTTTGCTCGCCGCCGGCCGCTCGCTGGCGCCACCGACCGAGCGCGTACATCGCGGCGAACGTCCCGAACACCCCGAGGACGACCAGCCCGCCCGCGAGCGCGGTCCGCTCGGCCGCGAGTGCGTTCGCTATGGCCTCCTCGGTCATCTCGAAGGCGATGAACGCGAGCACACCCGCCGCGAGGGCGAGAAACGCGTGCAAGTACCGGTGTTCGAGCGTCCGGATGAAGGGGAACCAGAGCATCCCGATGGCGACCGGGACGACCCCCGCGATCGCGCCGACGACGGTCAGAAGCCAGAGGATCTCGAGGGTGCTCGCCTCGTCTATCGCCTCGACGTCGCCGTTCGGCGACGTCGACCAGAGGACGGCGAGGACGACCGCGAGGATCAGTATCGGTCCGACGACGTACGCGGCACGGATCGCCGTCCGACGGGACCGGTCGCCGTCGATCACGGGCGTTCCCTCCGACTGAGCTCCGGCATGCGATCGGATTAGACGGGACTAAGCTAATATGTTGTGAACTCGATCTCGGCCGATACCACGACACGGGGAGTGGCCGGGACCGACACCGCCGTCAGTGTTCGACACGCGAGGGGTCGACGACCCGGACCTGTCGGGCGACCTCCTCGGGCAGGGAGACGGTCCGGTCGGCGTCGACCGGTCGGGCCGTCACCATCCCGAACGGCGCGACCTCGACGATCTCGAGTTCGACGCCGGGGGCGAGCCCGTGGTCGGCGAGATACGAGAGCACGTCCGGATCGCGGTCGGCGACCTCCTCGACGACGACGAGATCGCCCTCCCCGAAGGCGGCGATCGACTCGCCGAGGGACGTCTCGGGGGGCTCTAAATTCGCACCCGGGATCGGCGAGCCGTGGGGGTCGACCTCGGGATCGTCCAGGGCCTCGGCGAGGCGGCTCTCGAACTCCTCGCTTATGTGGTGTTCGAGCCGATCGGCCTCCTCGTGGACCTCCGCCCAGTCGAAATCGAGGTGTTCGGTCAGGTACGCCTCGAGCAGCCGGTGGTGACGGACGACCTCGAGGGCGACCGTCTCGCCCTCGTCGGTGAGGCGTACGCCACGGTACTTCTCGCGGTCGAGCAGCCCTCGCTCTTCGAGTTTCTCCACCATGCTCGTGACCGTCGGCGACGTGACCTCGAGCTCCTCGGCGATCTCGGAGGTGCGGATCCGTTCTTCGGAGTCACCCTGGAGCTGGTAGATGGCCTTGAGGTAGTCTTCCATCACGTCGCTCAGCATCATCGG
>PUPA01000031.1 GCA_003552885.1 Natrialbaceae archaeon | reverse complement strand
GGCGAGCTCGTCCCGTCGGGGGTGGTCGGGTTTGAGCTGCCCGGGGGTGACCGTCACCTCGAGGTCGCGTTTCTCGGCCTCGTAGACGGCCTCGGCGAGGGCGACGTTCCGGCCGACGCGCTCGAACAGCTCCTCCTGGCTCTCGATCAGCTCGCCGTCGGCGTCCTTGCGGAGGTACCGGGCGGGGAGGATGTTGTGGTAGGCGTTGGCCGTCATCCGCTCCTCTAAGCTCTCGCCTTCGGTGCGTTTTATCGGCAGCGTGATCTCGTCGATAGAGAGGTCCGCGCCGCTCATTTACGTGCCACCTCGGCCCGTCCCACCGCGATCTCGGTTCTCTTCCGGGGGCTGGTTCGAATCATTCGTGACGAAGGTTCGGTATTCAGGCATCCACCATAAGTGGTGTGATGTAGGACTGTTTTTCTTGAACTACCACAAGTTCGGTTGTACAGATTTCGCTGGTCGCTGTCGACGATCGATCCGCCTGCTGGTGGGTTGACTCCGGACCTCTGGGACGTCGCACGAACGGACGACCCTTCCTGTACGACCTAAGCGTGGCGTACTCTTAATCGTTTCCGGCGCGGAGTGAAAGTGGTTCCCGGGGACCCCGGGGTCGGCGCCGTCGGCCGATCTCCTCTTTCACCGTCACGTTCGTCGGCCGGTCGCGCCCACGGGCCCTGGGAGTGTCGCCGGCCGGAGATCTCGGCTCGACGACGCTACCGCCGCCGTGGAGGTCACGACACCCGAAAGGTTACGACCCCGGAGTGCGCGTCGATCGACTATGTTCGAGATCGCGCTGCTCGTCCTCGCCGGTGTCGCCGCGCTCGTCGTCGTCATCACCGCGGTCAAGATCGCCATCAAGCTCGCGATCCGGATCGCCATCGTCGCCGCGATCGTCCTCGCGGCCCTCTGGGCGACCGGCTTCATCACGTGACCGGGCGGTCTCGAGGAAGTTCTCGATGACGTCGTGGCCGACCGCGGTGAGCACGCTCTCGGGGTGAAACTGCACGCACTCGATGGGGTACTCCCGGTGGCGAACGCCCATCACGAGCCGCTCGCCGTCGTGGTCGGCCGTCGCCGTCACCTCGAAGACGTCCGGCACCCCGGTCGCCACCAGCGAGTGGTACCGTCCCGCACGGAAGCGGTCCTCGAGGTCCGCGAAGACGCCTGCCCCGTCGTGGTCGATCGCGGAGGCTTTGCCGTGGATCGGCGAGGGCGCACGCCCCACCGAGCCGCCGTAGGCGTAGACGGCGGCCTCGAGTCCGAGACAGACCCCGAGGGTCGGCACCTCGGGGCTGACCTCCCGGAGGACGTCCATCGTGACGCCGACGTCGCGGTCGTTTTTGGGGTGGCCCGGACCCGGACTGATGACGACCGCGTCGGGATCGATCGCCCGGATCTCCGCGAGGTCGGCCGTGTTCCGGACCACCACGGTCTCGGTCCCCGCCTGCTGGCTGACGTACTCGACGAGGTTGTACGTGAACGAGTCGAAGTTGTCGACGAACAGCACGCGCAGGTCGGTCGACTCCTCGCCCCCGTCGGCTGGCCCCTCGCTCCCGTCGATCGGCTCGCCTCCGGCGTTCATCGACTCACCTCCGGCGTGGACTCGGCGGCGTCGAGCCCGGTCGCGTCGTCGGAGTCCGGTCTCCCGGTCCCCTCCTCGACCCGTTCGAGCGCGGTCAACACGCCGTCCATCTTCTTTTCGGTCTCCTCGTACTCCGCGGCCGGATCGCTGTCGGCGACCAGCCCCGCGCCGGCCTGGACGGTGATGAGCCGGTCGCCGTCGGCTGTCCCTCCGTCCGGGAGCTTCTCGATCGTCGCCGTCCGGATGACGATCGCGACGTCGGCGTCGCCACTCCAGGAGTAGTAGCCCACGCCACCGCCGTAGAGGCCGCGTGGCTCGCGTTCGAGGGCGTCGATGATCTCCATCGCCCGGACCTTCGGCGCCCCCGAGAGGGTGCCGGCGGGGAACGTCGCCCGCGTCGTGTCGAAGGCGTCTGCGGCGAGCCGGCCGGTGACCGTCGACTCGATGTGCTGGACGTGGCTGTACTTGAGCACGCTCATGAACTCCTCGACGCGCACCGAGCCGGCCTCGGCGACCCGGCGGACGTCGTTTCGCGCGAGGTCGACCAGCATCGTGTGTTCGGCACGCTCTTTCCCGTCGGCGAGCATCTCACCGGCGAGCCGGCGGTCCTCGACCGGACTCGAGCCGCGCGGGCAGGTGCCCGCGATCGGGTTCACCATCACCTCCTCGCCGCGGACGGAGACGAGCGTCTCCGGACTCGCCCCGACGACGGTCAGGTCGTCGTGCTCGAGGAGGTACATGTACGGCGAGGGGTTCACCTCCCGAAGGGAGGCGTAGAAGCCGAGTGGGTCGACCTCGCCGCGGAGCTCGCGTTTGCGGGAGATCACCCCCTGGTAGATGTCGCCGTCGAGGACGTGCTCTTTGGCCTGCCGGACGCTCTCTTCGTACGCGGCCCGCGGGCCGGCCCGCTCGCCGCGACGGACGAAGCCGCCGGTCTCGGGGGGCTCGGCCGCCGCGAG
>PUPA01000017.1 GCA_003552885.1 Natrialbaceae archaeon | reverse complement strand
GGTCAGACTCCGGGTCCCACCCTCCCTCGACGTCGAGTCGGTCCGGGAGACTGCGGAGGCCCACCTCGAGGTCGGCACCGTCAGCTGGCAGGACGTGATGCCGCCGGTGATGACGAGCCCACGGACGGAGGTCGCCCGCGCGTTCCGGGCCGCCATCCGCGCCGAGGGACTCGAGCCCCGCCTGCTCCGCAAGACCGGTACGAGCGACATGAACCTCTACGCCGACGCCTGGGACTGCCCGATGGTCACCTACGGCCCCGGGGACTCCGGGTTCGACCACGCCCCGGACGAGCGACTCTCCCTGTCGGCGTTCGACCGATCGATCGCCGTCCTCGAGCGAGCCGTCCGGACGCTCCGGGAGTGACGATCAGACCTCACCACGACAATGAACACACACGACACAGCGACCGACGACGCACAGCCACGTCACTTCCTCGACGTCGACGACCTCTCCGCCGAGGAGCTCTCGGTCGTCCTCGACCGGGCTGGCGAGTACAAACGCGCGCTCTCGGCGGGCGAAGACCACGCACACCTGCACCGTAAGACCCTCGGGATGCTCTTCCAGAAGGCGAGCACCCGGACGCGGGTCTCCTTCGAGACGGGGATGACCCAGCTGGGTGGCCACGCCATCTTCCTCGGCGCCGACGACATCCATCTCGGTCGCGGCGAGCCGCTGAAAGACACCTCGCGGGCGCTCTCGCGGTACGTCGACGTCCTGATGGCCCGGGTGTTCAACCACGAGAACGTCGAGGTGCTGGCGGAGCACGCCGACGTCCCCGTGATCAACGGCCTCACCGACGACGCCCACCCCTGCCAGACGCTCGCGGACCTGTTGACGATCCGCGAACGGTTCGGTGGCTTCGAGGACGTCTCCGCGGCCTGGATCGGCGACGGCAACAACGTCGCCCAGTCGTTCGTTCTCGGCTGTGCGCTCGCCGGCGTCGAGCTCACGGTCGCGACCCCGCCCGAACACGCCGTCGACGACGACACCCTCGACCGGGCGGCCGCGGTCGGGACTTCCCCGGAGACGACGGGCGATCCGGAGGCGGCCGTCGAGGGAGCCGACGTCGTCTACACCGACGTCTGGGTCAGCATGGGCCAGGAGGACGAACGGGACAGCCGGCTGCGCCGGTTCGAGGGGTTCCAGCTCAACGAGGAGCTGCTCGAGGCCGCCCCGGACGCCGCCGTGATGCACTGTCTGCCGGCCCACCGCGGCGAGGAGATCACCGACGGGGTCGTCGAGGGCGAGCGTTCGATCGTCTTCGAGCAGGCCGAAAACCGGCTACACGCCCAGAAGGCACTGCTCGTCGAGCTGCTCGGTCCCGAGTGATCGGGCCGTCGGCCACAAAACTCACCTTCGGGCGCTGCGAGAACTCACGTGACGCGGTGGGGTGGGGCAGATCACCTACGCCACGCGTCTCCCGGGGACGAACCGCTCGCCCCCGGCTCGGGGACGGATACCCCAATGGTGATCGGTCTGGTGAACCGCCGTCCCCACGGACACTACGTGCTCCAGCTACCTCTGTATTGCGCCGATTGGCCGGGGGTGCCGGCGAGTTCGTTGCGGCTCCGGCGTACGACGGACCAGATGTGATGGATTATATACAGTAACTCGTTGCTCAAAACGGTTATCTCCGACTCGGTCGTGTACCCTTCTGGGGGATACGGTGGCGAGCGGCCGACTGCCGAGCGGAGCCATCCGGCACGCCGATCCGACCGGTGGGGATCGACTGCGATCTGGGGGGATCTGCAGTTCCGATCCGGGGCCCGACCGCAGCTTCTGGGGACGGTGGTCTCGGGTGGAGCCGATTTCGAAACGTGGTGACTGCGAGGTGGAGTTGGCCCCGAGAGCGTGGTGACTGCGAGGTGGAGTCTATTCGGAGAGCGTGACGGTCGTGGAGTCTACTTCACGGACGGGGACGGCCGTCGAGGGGGGTCGTGTGGTCGTCGATCAGTCGTCGGCGGGCGTAGCGCCGGCGCCGCCGTCTTCGACCTGCGCTTTCGTCCACGGGAGCTTCCCGCCCGCGGCGAGGATCGCTCGTTCGCGCTCGGAGGCGTCCAGTTCGGCGGTGAACTCCCACTCGTCGTTGACCCGAACCGTGAACTCCTCGGCGCCGCCGAGGACGCCCTCCCGGACGTCGTCTGCGATCTCGACGTCGTCGCCTTGCTCGATCCGCTCGTAGCTGTCCTCGTCGATCGTCAGCGGCACCAGCCCGAAGTTAAACAGGTTCGCCCGGTGGATCCGTGCGAACGACTGGGCGAGGACGGCCTCGATCCCCAGGTACATCGGACACAGCGCGGCGTGTTCCCGCGAGGAGCCCTGGCCGTAGTTCTCGCCGGCGACCAGCACGCCGCCGTCGGCCGCGAGCGCGCGCTCGGCGAAGGTGTCGTCGACCCGCGAGAGGGTAAACTCAGAGAGCTTCGGCACGTTCGAGCGGTACATCAGGATGTCCTGGCTCGCGGGGACGATGTGGTCGGTGGTGATGTTGTCGCCCATCTTGAGCAGCGCCTCGCCGCTGAGCTCGCCGCCGAGCTCCTCTTT
>PUPA01000193.1 GCA_003552885.1 Natrialbaceae archaeon | reverse complement strand
GCGAGCGGATCGTCCACGGTACGCTCGCCTCCGGGCTGATCAGCTCCGCGCTCGCGCGCCTGCCCGGCACGACGGTGTATCTCTCCCAGGACCTCGAGTTCCGTGCGCCCGTCGGCGTCGGCGACCGCGTCTCCGCGCGCGTGGAGGTCGTCGAGGACCTCGGCAACGACCAGTATCGTCTCGAGACGACGGTCCGCGACGTGGACCGCGAGACGATCGTGATCGACGGCGAGGCGGTCGTGTTGATCGACGAGGCCCCACAGGACTGAACGGTCGCCCGTCCGGACCCCGGCCGCCCCCTCCGTCGGGCGGTCCTCTCCTCTTTGACCCCTTTCACCGAGCTATCTTCTCCTCCTCGACCCCTTCCTCCCTCAACTTCCCCGTCCAACTGCCCGTACCTCCGGTCAGCCCCGTTCCCACCGAGCCCTCAGCGTTCGGACGAGCCACGGCGGGGCGGACCACCTAAGTGGCTTCCCACGAACCGACCAGCCATGACGCACTTCGGAACCGCCGGCATCCGCGGGCCCGTCGAGGAGGTGACCCCCGAGCTCGCGCTCTCGGTGGGCCGGGCTGCGGGCTCGCCCGGCGAGACGTTCGTCCTGGGGCGTGACGGCCGGGAGACCGGCCCCGCACTCGCCGCCGCCGTCGAGGCTGGCCTCGAGAGCGCGGGCGCGGACGTCCGACGGCTCGGGGTCGTCCCGACGCCGACGCTGGCGTACGCCTCGCGTGGCCGCCGCGGGGTGATGGTGACTGCGAGCCACAACCCGCCGGCCGACAACGGGCTCAAGCTGTTCGTCGACGGCGTCGAGTACGACCGAGAGGCCGAAGAGCGGATCGAGACGGCCCTCGGGGACGCCCCCGTCGGCTGGGCGGAGTGGGGGTCGAGCGGCCGTCTCGACGTTCTCGGGGAGTACCGCCGGGCCGTCGCCGACTACGTCCGCGGCCGCTTCGGGGACGAACGGCCCCTCGCGGGGCTCTCGGTCGTGGTCGACTGTGGCACCGGCGTCGGCGCCCTCACCACCCCGCAGCTGCTGGACCGGCTCGGCGCCGACGTCCTCGCGATCAACGCGAACGTCGACGGCCACTTCCCCGCCCGGGAGAGCAAGCCGACGCCGGAGACGCTGACCGATCTCGCCGCCCTCCTCGCCGACGGCGACTTCGACCTCGGGCTGGCCCACGACGGCGACGCCGATCGGATCGTCGCCCTCGACCACACGGGCGAGGTGATCCACGAGGACACCGTGCTCGCGGTCGTCGCCGCCCGGTACGTACGCGAGGCGACGGTCGACGATCCGGTCGTCGTCACCACGCCGAACGCCTCCGCCCGGATCGACGAGCTCGTCGTCGACGCCGGCGGACGGATCGAACGCGTCCGACTCGGGGCCCTCCACGAGGGGATCGCTCGCGTCGAGGCCGACGACACCCCCGAGACGGCGGTCGTCTTCGCCGCCGAACCCTGGAAACACGTCCACACCGCTTTCGGCGGTTGGATCGACGGTGTCGTGAGCGCTGCGGTCGTCGCGGCGCTCGTCGCCGACGCGGGCGGCGCCGACGAACTCCGCGAGCCGGTGAGCGAACGTCCCTACCGGAAGCTGAGCGTCGACTGCCCCGACGGGGCGAAGGCGGCGGCGATGGCCACCCTCGAGGCGACGCTCCCGGAGGCGTTCCCCGAGGCGGCAGTGGACACCGCATACGGCGTCAGGCTGACGTTCGAGGACGCCTCCTGGCTGCTCGTGCGCCCGAGTGGCACCGAGCCGTACCTCCGCCTCTACGCCGAGAGCGACGACGTCGACACGCTCGTCGCGGAGGCACGGTCGGTCCTCGAGGGCGCAGTCGACGGCGTCGAGGACGCCTGAACGGCGACCGCCGGGCGACCCTATGGTGGTGGACGCGGGGACGCCGTCCTCGCTCGACCTGTTGGCCGTCGGACCGTCCGGTAGTTATATATCTGCCGGTAGATTATTATCTATCGTTATGAATTCGAGCTCGTCTGGATCGCGATCCGAACTGCGGCGGGACCACGACCCGAAGAAGCTGTTCGAGGCCATCGGGGCCGACGGCTGCCGACGGACCCTCTACGTGCTACTCGATCGGCCGGAGGTCGAGATCGGGGAGCTCGCGGACGTCCTCGCCGGCTGGCGGGTCGCCGGAACGGAGGACGTGGTCGGTCCCGACGAACGCCGGGAGGCCCTGCTCTCGCTCCGCCACCTCCACCTCCCGAAGCTCGCCGACTGCGGCCTGCTGCGCTACGACCGGGAGGCCGGGACGGTCCACCGGCTGCCGCTCGACGACGACGCGCAATCGCTGCTTCGCCGGGCGGCCGAGTACGAGACCGCCCACGGGGTGGATCCGGCGATCGACGAGGACGACTCGAGGCTCCCCGAGAACGACGGGAGATGAGCGACGGTGGGCCGCTCGGGGAACTGCTCGAACGGATCGGGGGACGCCATCGCTGGCTCCGGACCTACGCCGACGAACCGACGGATCTCGCGGACGCGCTCGCCGGACACAACGTGACCGTCGAGCACCGGGACCGGCCCGCGGGCGTTCCCG
>PUPA01000113.1 GCA_003552885.1 Natrialbaceae archaeon | reverse complement strand
GCGACGATCGCGGTCGACACCGACGCCCACCGGCCCGCGACCCTCGAGTACGTCCGCTGGGGCGTCCACACCGCCCGCCGGGGATGGGCCGAGCCCGGTGACGTGATCAACGCCTGGCCGCTCGCGGAGCTACGGGCGTTCCTCGATGGGTGACGGCCTCGCGGCCCGCCGTACCCGTCGCCGCGATCACCGCGCCGACGGCGGCTCGATCACGCCGTCGACAAGCGACCGGAAGCCGGGGCTCTCGCGGTACCAGAGCCACGTGCCGACGAGGGCGGCGACCGTCGCGCCGAGGACGGCCATGACCGCGGCGTACCGGTAGGCCGCCGCGAGATCTCCCGGAACCGCACCGACGCTCGCGGGGTTGTCGTGGACGAGAAAGAAGTAGCCGACGAACCAGGCCGTCGCGGCCGTCGAGACCGCAAACAGCGGCGCGCCGTAGACGTAGTTGCCGACCCAGATCAGCGAGAGGCCGGCCAGCGGCGTGGCCACGCCGACCAGCGACAGGAACGTCGGCTGGGCCTCGGTGAACTCGACCGCGGCCGCGACCGTGGCGACGGCCAGGGCGGCGAGGCCGAGGGCGTAGCCGACGAACGCGACGGTGACGATCAGTCGTCGATCCACGCCGGCAACTGCTCGCGTTCGGGACTTAACTGTTGTCGCCGATCGTCCCGCGTCGCCCCGGATCGGCCGTCGAGGTGGCGTCGGCTCGCGATCGCCCCGCGTCGCGACGGGCTCACGTGCTCGGAAGCGCAGACGCGTCGATCGTCCCCCGACGGCCGTCGAGGACGGCGAATCGCTCGCCGCGTCGGCGTTCGAGCCAGTGGAGCAGCCGTTCGGCCCAGACGAGTTTGCGGGCTTTGACGCCGTCGACCGTGGGGTCGTCGAGGTCCCAGCCGACGAACGCGAGTCGGCCGGCCCCGAGGTGGTCGGCGAGAAACGCCGCCCGGTCGCCGTCGGTGAACCCCCCGAAATTACGGACGGGACCGCGGGGGGCGACCTGGGTCGTCGGGAGGACGTACGCGTCCGCACAGCCGGGGACGACCGTCCGCAGGGCCGGGACGTTGTCGCCGTGGGCGTGGACCGCGACGGGCGTCCCCGCCTGGGTCAGCCGCCGGACCGTCGCCGGGTTCTTGTCCAGGTCGGTCACCATACAGTCGACGGCGACGCCGGCGGCCTCGAGCTCGTCTGCGGCCGTCGAGGCCGCGAACACCGCGTCTGCCGCCTCGGCCCGCTCGACGCTCGCCGGCTCTCCGAGCGAGGGGCCGGCGCCGGCGATCGCGACGACGTCGCCGGCCACGTCGGGCAGCCGGTCCGGATCGAACGGCTCGGAGAGCGCGGCGAGGACGTCCCGTGCGTGCTCGTCGGCCCCGCGGTCGTAGCCGAACTCCCGACGGATCGCCTCGTAGACCGGCTCGAACTCCTCGAACTCCATGGTCGCCACTGGGGAGCTGGCCACAATAATACCGCGTTGTGGGCCGGGTGGCCTCCGAAGTACCCCTACCCGGGAGGCCCCCCGGCTTCCATCCCTCCGTTTCCGTGGCTTCGGTATAAGTTTTCTCGTGGCGGACGACGCGCGTCAGACGCCGCCGTCGCGTACCCCCGACGGCCGGTCCGCGAACGCCGCACCGACGAGCGCCGCGTCGCGGGTCTCGGCGACGTCGTGGGTCCGGATCACGTGGGCGCCGCGCTCGACGGCCATGGCGGTCGCCGCCAGGCTCGCCGGCAGCCGCTCGTCGGTCCCCCGGTCGACAAGCTCGCCGAGGAAGTTCTTGCGGTTGATCGAGACCAGCATCGGCCGATCGAGCGCGCGAAACTCCCGGAGCCGGTCGAACGTCGTCCGGTCGTCGTCGGTCGTCTTCGCCTCGCTCCAGCCGCCGAAGGCGGGGTCGACGATCGTCTTCTCGGTGAGGCCGTTCTGTCCCAGCGCCTCGTAGACCATGTCGACGTAGTCGGCCTGGGCGGCCCACTCGGAGCCCTTCCGGGCGGCCCAGTCGACGGCCTCGACGGCGCCGGGCCGTTCGAGATCCGGCGGGCTCGCCATCTTCGCGACCGCGACGTCGTGGTCCGCACAGACGACCGGCATCTCCGGATCCGCGAAGCCACAGATGTCGTTTACCATCTCGAACCCCGCGGCGAGTGCCGCCTCGGCCACCTCGGCGTAGCGGGTCTCGATCGAGAAGACGGCGTCGCCGGAGACGCTCTCGATCGTCTCGGTGGCGACGTGGAGCCGGTCGAGCTCCTCCTCGGCGCTCAACACCTCGAAGCGTTTGTTCGCCGACTCGAGGCCGACGTCGACGATGTCCGCGCCCTCGTCGATCAGCTCCTCGTCGACGTACCGGGCTGCCTCCCCCGGATCGTCGTAGACGCTCGGGTCGTACGGCGACTCCTCACTCACGTTCAACACGCCCATGATCCGCGGCGGGTAGCCGTCGCCGATCCCCAGGCCGGCGGCGTCGACGCTTTTCATGATCGCTCTGAGGGGAGGAGACAAAAATGGGACGCGGTTCCGGCGAACCGGGCGGGGGAGCTTCGTGCTCGCCTCCGGGCTGGCCGCGTCCTCTCCCGCCGACGGCTCGCCCTCCCGACCCGTCGAGACGGCCCGTCGTCCGGACGTAGACGACCGTGACGGTAGCCGTATACGCATATCAAACAAGCCGTACTATTTCAGAAAAATGGTCCATTGACGGTCGAAAACCGATTTTTCGGGCGTCCGAGTGTAGACAGAAAAGTTATGATTTCGGAACTGTTATGCTGGGGCGTGGGTATGGCTCCCTATGTTCGGAACGGAAACGCTCGGGGCTCCGACGTGGTGGATACTGGCAGTCGTCGTCGCGGTGGTGACGGGGGGCCTCCTCCTCGCCGGAAGGGGAGCCGACACCGGACGTGTCGACCGGTTCCGGCGGCCGATCGCCCTCCTGTTCGGGGTCGCGGTTCTGGTCGTCACGGCCGAGTACCTGCTGTGGGGGCTGTATCTGTCGATCGTCACCGAGATCGCTGGCGTCGCCGCGGCGTACCTCGTCTTCGGGTCGCTGGTCGTGATCGCCGCCGTGGCACTCCTCGACGGCTACCGAACCGACGACGGCGATCGCGTGACGCGACGGCGATGGCCCGTGTTCGTTGCCCTCCTGATCGTCGGCGGGGCGTTACTCCTCGCGTACGCGTACCTGGCCACGAGCGGCTGGCTGGTCATGTTCACGCTGTTTGCGGACGACCACCGGGCGGAGAACTTCGAACAGATGGATGGGCTGTTCCCGAGCGAAACTATCGAGGCTGGAGATGACCACTGGGAGTTAGCGCACGATGAGCAACCGCTCCCGGAGAGCTTCGTATACGGGGATGACAGCCACGACACCGACGAATTTTTGACGGCCCAAGAATCCACCGGGCTACTCGTTCTCCACCAGGGGGAGATCGTCCACGAATCGTACTACCGGGGCTACGACGAAACGTCGCAGGCGACCTCGTGGTCGGCCGGCAAATCCGTCACGTCGGCACTGGTGGGGATCGCGATCGAAGAGGGCCACATCGACAGCGTCGACGACCCAATCGTCACGTACGTCCCCGAACTGGAGGGCTCCGGCTACGATAACGCCACGATCGAAGACGCACTCACGATGTCCTCCGGGGTGGCTTTCGACGAACGCTACGACGAGTTCCTCACCGATCCGGTCGAGCTCAAAGTCAACGCGTACGCGTTCAACGAGTCGATGAGAGCCCAGCTCGCCGAACTCGACAGCGACCGGCAGTCCGGCGAGTACAAAGAGTACGTGAGTGTCGATACGGCCGCACTCGGATTAGTCATCGAAGAAGCGACGGGTGAATCGCTGGCCTCCTATGCGGAAACGTGGCTCTGGCAACCCGCCGGCATGGAAGGTGATGCGTTCTGGACCGTCGATCACGCCGGGAGTGGGCTCGCGTACTGTTGTCTCAACGCACAGCTCCGAGATTATGCCCGTTTCGGTGAACTGTACAGGACGGGTGGCGCCGTGGATGGCGAGCGGGTCGTCTCCGAAGACTGGATCGAACGAAGTACGACGCCACAGCCGCCCCACGAAGAGCCACCGGACGCAGTCTTTGGCTTCGGCGACTACGAATACGGCTACCAGTGGTGGGTCCCGGAAGATGGCATCTACGAAGCACACGGCATTTACGGCCAGTACGTCTACGTCGACACGGAAAACGAGGTGGTGATCGCCCAGACGGCAACGAACGCGGCGTTCGTCGAGGACGATACGAAACGCTTCGCGTTGTTCCAAACGATCAGTGACGACGTGGCCGGACACTGACGCGGGAGACTCCCTCTCGGGCCGAGACAACGCCAGCGTTCGCCGGTCCCAGGCGTTGCACTCCGTCCGACACCAGTGTCGCACGGCCGTTCGGTGACGACCCCCAGAGAGTACGCTCTCGGACGTGGTACTGTCCGGCTGTGAGCTCGTGAGCGCTCCACCGTGAACGACGGGAGGGCGCAGCGACGGACGTCAGCCAGCGATGACGACGCCGAAAAACGCTGTCAGTACGACGAGCAACACCACCACCGGCACGACCCTGAGCGCGACGTGACGAGCCGAAAGGAGTCGGGCCTTGTTCGACCAGTTGCGGACGGCGCTTCCGACCAGTACGGGGCCAAGTACGTCCCGGCGACGAAGCGGCGTGGACGCCGTGAGTATCTCCTCGGTCCACTCGAAAAACGGCTGTAGATCCGGATCGTCGGCCCGTTCACGACGCAGTTCGACACTCAACTCGACGTTGTAGCGGAACGCGACCTGTGTGATGTTCGCCGAGCCGACGATACAGCTCGGCTCCGGACCGTCTCGGATGTACAGCTTCGCGTGGAGTCCGCGCGAACGCTTGTACAGCCGGACCTGATCGTGCTCGTCGAGTGCCCAGAGGTCCCGGCTGATTCGAGGGGAGAACTGATCCGATGCGGGGCCAACGACCGCGATCAGTTCGTTCTCACGCGAACGTTCGAGAAACGAGACGATGTCGTCTCGAATCTCGAGGTAGCCCTGATACGTGAAGTAGCCGCTGACGAGGTAGACGGTACCGTTTCCGACGAAGAGGTCGGACAGCGCCTCTCGAAACCCACGATCCGAACCATTGGTACCCAACAGTCCGAGTGCGGGTGTCGCCTCGCCCATGACCCACACACAGCACCGAGGCTATTGAAATCCAGTTCACCCAGAACTGAACGTCAGCGATCCAGCTCGAGAACGATCGGGCGGTGGTCGGACAGCTGGACGTCGAGGACGTCACAGCGTTCGACCGCGAGGGAAGGTGAACAGAAGAACAGATCGAGGCTGCGCGAGCCGACCAACAGGTCGTCCAGCGGCCGCTCCGGAATCGTCTCGCCGGGGTTGCGCAGCTCGAGTCCGGTCGAGTCCGCGAACGCCGTCAGCATCCCGGCGTCGTCGAACGTGTTGAAATCGCCCGTCACAATCGCGCGCCGTCCGTTGGCACGCTCGGCGACGAGTCCGGCGAGCTGGCGAAGCTGACGGGCTCTGGTGCGCGCGCCGAGCGAGAGGTGGACGCTGAACAGGACCATCTCGGCTGTGAGCTCCACCTCGATCACGAGGCGTTTCCGTCCGGCCGAGAGGTAATGCGTCCGAGTCGGGCGATCCGATCGAGAGAGGATGGCGTTCCCGAGGTGGCCGAAAAACGGCATCGACGGAACGACGCCACCTTCGCCGTACTTGTTCGCGACCTCGCCGGCGTAGGAGAGTCCGCGCTGGCCGAGCGAGTCGACGAGTTTCCGGAACTGTCCGTCGGTCGCGGTTCGGTGTGAGCCCCGGTCGAGCTCGAGAAGTGAGACCACGTCGGGACGCTCGCGCTCGATGAGTGAGACGAGCCTGTCGAGCGTTCGGTGCTCGACGTCGGGGTCACCGAACAGCGCGCCGATGGGTGGCGGGACGTATCCCAAGCAGACGTTCTGGTAACCGAGCAGATAGCCAGCGTTCCACGAGAGAATTTTCATTGCGTCCCCGGAAGACGGTGCATCTCCGTTGGCCGAACTCCGTAGCTCTCCAGTATAGGCTTTCGCCTTTGGAAACCACAGGGAAAATTGTATTTCAGACGCTCCGAACGGAACGTCGCAGCTCGCTCGCACGTATCCCAAACGAGTGAGTACGCCGTCCGGGTCCCGACCACCGATCGGTCGTAGGGGTGGTGTGGCCGAAGCCGATACGGCTTCGACGGAGATCGACTCGAGACTGGCGTTCGGAGATCTCGTCGACGGAACACCGTCCGGACGACGGATCGGGGGCCGTCACGAGCGAGACGGCTCCGTTGGGCCGCTGGGACGTTCGACCCCGAGCATGGATCTCCTCGGTGACGCGACCTTCGAATCCACGGCTTCTATCGAGAGAAAACCTTTCGCCCTACTCGACGAAGGGTGTGTATGACGACGGTCCCACCCACGCCGGAAGACGTGCTGGAGAAGGTCGACACGCTCGGCCCGCCCAGCACGCCGGTGACGACGCCGGAGGTCGCCGAGGGGTTCGACTGTACCCAACGCACCATCTACAACAGACTCGAGACGCTCGCCGACGACGGTTCGTTACAGACGAAGAAAGTCGGAGCCAACAGCCGCGTGTGGTGGCGACCCGTCGACGACGTCCGACGGAACGGTGGCGCGTTTGGCCAGCGTGTTCCAGCCCCACTTCGAGAGGAGCACGCACCCTCCGATAGCGAGATGGCCGAGCGTATTCGCGAGTTCGAATGGGCTGAAACGCCACTGGGTCCGATTGACGGCTGGCCCGCCGAACTGCAGACCGCAGTCGCCATCATGCTCGGCACGAACGAGGCGATTGGTATCTACTGGGGGGACGAGCACACGCTCCTGTACAACGACGCGGCAATCGAACAGATTGGTGAGAAACACCCCGATGCGCTCAGTCAACCTGCCCGTAACGTGTTCCCGGAAGCCTGGGACGAACTCGGACCAATCCACGACAAGGTGATGGCGGGCGAGGGACCGGTTCAAAACGAAGAATACTATCTACCACTCGAACGCAGCGGGGAGTTAGAGGACATCTGGTGGGATGCGAGTTTCAATCCGATTCCGGGTGACGACGGCTCGGTCGGCGGGGTCCTCAACATCTCGTTTGACATTACCGACCGAGTACGGGCCGACCGTGAACTCCGCGAGCGCAAGCGGAAAGCCGAACAGCGTTACCGGACTGTTCTGGACTCGATGGACGAGGGATTTTTGCTGGCCGACGTGCTCTTCGACGAGGACGGCGAGCCTCTCGACGTCTTCTATCGGGATTCGAACCCGGCGGCGACCGAGATGGTCGGCGAGGAGTTCGAGGGCCGGTGGTTGACCGAGATCGACATGGCCTACGAGGACTACTGGTACGAGGTGTTCGGCCGCGTCGCCACCACGGGCGAGGGCGAGCGCCACGAACTGTACGCCGAGCCAGACGACATCTGGTACAACTTCTACGTCTTCAAACCAGAGGGGGTGGGACCCTACCGGGTGGCCGTTATTTTTGAGGACATCACCGAGCGCAGGGAGGCTGAGCGGAAACTGCGCGAGAGCGAGGAGCGATTCCGCGCCGTGGCGAACCTCGTGCCGAGTCTCCTGTGGAGCAACGATCCGGGTGAGTCAACGTTCTGGTACAATCAGCAATGGCTCGACTACACCGGCCAGACGATGGAGGACGCCGCTGACTACGGATGGCTTAAAGCTATTCATCCCGAAGACCGCGAGCAATCCCTCGAAAACTTCCAGAGTGCGGTCGACGCGGGCGAGCCGCTCCGGCAGGAGCACCGTATCCGGCGCCACGATGGGGAGTATCGCTGGTTCCTCGTCCAAGGGCGACCAGTTAGGAGCGGTGGAGAGATCATCCGCTGGTACGGCGCGGCAACCGACATTCACGACCAACGTAAGATGAGGGCGGCGCTCGAACGGCTCAACGACGCGAGCCAAGAACTGATCGACGCCAATCCGGAGACGGTCACCGACTCCGTGGCCGAACTCACCGTCGACGTCCTCGACGTCGAGTACGCGGCGCTCTGGCAGTACGACGCGCAGACGGGTGAGCTCGAACTCACGTCCGAACACGCGGCAACCGAGACGGACCTCGATGCCGTTCGATCCTCGGACGTGTCTCATGAGGACATCTGGGACGTGTTCATCAACGACGAGGTCGCCATCGAGAACGTACTCGACATCGCCGACGATGAGTCGTGGCCGTCCCGACTGGGGAGCCGAGCAATCGTTCCGTTAGGACGACACGGTGTCGCCGTTATCGGCGCTGCTCACACCGAGACGTTCGACGGACGGCTCGCCGACCTCGCGAAGATGGTCGCTACAACCGTCGAAGCCGCGTGGGACCGCGCCGAGAGCGAGGCACAACTGGAGGAGCAAAACGAGGAGCTGACCCGACTCGACCGACTCAACTCGCTCATCCGCGAGATCGATACGAGCCTCGTCGAAGCCGAGACGGTCGAGGCGATCGACGACACAGTCTGTGAGCGCTTGGTTGCCTCTCCACTCTACGAGTTCGCCTGGGTCGGCGAGTTCGACGCGACCGCCGACGCCGTCCGACCGCGGTCGTGGGCGGGTGTCGGGGCCAGCACCGTCGAGGAACTCGCCATCGCGAGCGACAGTCCAACCACCGTCCCGGATCCCTTCGTGACCGCGATACGGACCCACGAGATGCAGGTTATCGAGGATATCGCCACTGGCGCACGAAGCGGATCGTGGCGGGAAGTCGCACTCAAGCGAGGGGCACGTTCGTGTTTCAGTATCCCGCTCACCTACGACGAGGCCACCTACGGCGTGCTCGTCGTGTACGGTGGGTCACCCGCTCAGAGCGGGCATGTGGGCGTCCTCGCCGAGTTCGGCCGGACGATCGCTCACGCGATCAACGCCGTCGAAACCAGAGACTCGTTTCAGGCCGATAGCGTCGCCGAACTCACGCTTCGTTCGACGGCGGCGGACACACCACTGTGTCGTCTGGCACGAACTCTCGACAGTGAACTCGAATTCGAGGGGCTCGTTCCGGGAACTGACGACGTGTCGACCGTCTTCTTTCGCGTGCCGGGAACGGAACCCGAGAAGGTGGTGGCCGCCGGTGAGGACGTACTCGGGATCACGGACGTGACTCCCCTCACAGAGGGCGACGACGGCCCGCTGTTCAACGCACGGATGGGCGAGTCAACTCTCGCCGGTCTCATCCTCGAACGGAACGCGACGGTACGGTCGCTCCGAATCGATTCGGAAACTGCGACCGTCGTGGTCGACCTTCCGGGATCGGCGAGCGTCCGCACATTTGTCGAGGAGCTCACGCGGGAGGTTCCCGACCTCGAACTGCTCTCGCGGCGGACGCGAACGCGCGAACGGGAACCGACGCTCCGACGTGCCGTCCTCGACCGGCTGACGCCGCGTCAACAGGAGGTCTTACAGCTGGCGTACCGCAGCGGATACTTCGAACTGCCGCGGGTCCGGACGGGCGCAGAGCTGGCCGACGAGCTGGGCATCGTGCCGTCGACGTTCACCAAACACATCCGGGGTGCCGAACGCAACGTGCTCGAGGTGGTCCTCGCCGACGGACGGGAGCCGCGGGGTGAAGAGGTGAAATAGTTTCACCACGCTGTGTCTCGGGGCGAATTATTTCTACACACGTCATTTGCATCGTAGTGTCGAACGGGCTGTATGACCACCGACCGGCCCCGGAACGATTTCGGCGGGGCACTGGAGACGGACGTCCCGGCCACGACCGACAATCCGACGTCGCTCTCGGGGATGCTGGAGACACTGAGTCGCCGTCCGGAGCGCCGGACCCTCCTTTACCTGCTCCGGGAGGACGGGGCGGTTTCGGTCGAGGCCGTGACAGAAGCGGTGGCCGGGACGGGATCCTCGTCCGGCACGGGCACCGAAGGACGCGGGAAGACCGCAGGAAAACGATGAGTCGTGGCGTCTCGGCGGGCTCGGGCCTGGATTCGATGCTCGAGGTCCTCTCGAACACGTACCGTCGACGGGTGCTCGTCGCCTTGCTGGAGCACAATCCACAGGAGGACGACGACCCGCAGGTTCCCGACGAGGTCACCCTCGAAAACGAGGATTTGGAACGGCTGATGATCCAGATGCGTCACTCACACCTTCCGAAACTGGAGGAGTCGGGGTTCATCGAGTGGGACAGAGAGGGGAACACGATCCGGAAGGGTCCCCAGTTCGAGGAGATCCGGCCGTTACTGGAGCTGATAGCGGACCACGCCGACGAGCTGCCCAACGGTTGGCCCTGAGGACGACCCACACCGCGGGTGACTCTCGTCCCCGGAGCGTTCGGTCGAACACCGCCTCGGTAGCCGGCCGATCGTCCGACGCCCGAGCCGGCCGACCGACGGCCGTCCGTGCCCGGCGGCTCACAGCACTCTGCAGACGACGTCGACGAATAAGAGAGGAGTATAACGAGAGGTTAGGAACCAATGGCGGGAAGTCACTAACCGAATGTCGGTGTAGGATTCGAGGGAGACGATTCGAGCCCAGGCCGGGATTGTCTACTGATCGTGTGAGAGCCGTACCAAGATGACTGACTGTCCGAGTAGCAAGATCTACCAGGAGAGAGAACAGAGCTTACCAGTAGTTGGCAATACGGTTTCGTTATTCAGTATGTGGAGCGGGATCGGTTTCCGAGAAACCGGTTCAGTTCGCTAAATTCGTCGGGTGAGAGAATAACCTCGGTATCGAACCCGTCAAACCGTTCGAAGTCGTCGTCGATCGTCAGCACAGTGTTCACTCCTTCGTCGATTGCTATTCAAGAAGTACGCCGAAGAACTCACTGAAATCGTTGCTTCGGAGGGTATGAGCGTTTGGACATTTTGGAACAGTCTGTTTAAAGAGGAGACCCCAAGCAGATAGCATGATCCAGAACAAATAAGAGATATTTTTGAAGAGAAGGGTGGGAAAGGAGAATTTAAACGAATCAGGATTGGGTGGGAAGTTGATATGGAGAGAACACCCGATGGTATGATTCAAGACGCAGCAAGGAAGATAGAACGACTCCACGAGATATTCTATGACGGAGTGAAACAACGGAGATCATACGAGCAACCCATACACCTTTGATTACCTATTCCTAATAGGAATTGTATGCCCAATAGGAATGGATCGACGACGGTCGAACTCGAGTATCCGTTTCCCGAGAAACGGATATTCCGATACCAGGCGATGCAAGACGTTCTTTCGGTCGTCGTTGATCAGCCGTACTCCGAGTTTACGATCAGCGAACTCGCGACGTTGATCGATGGTAACCAGGCGACCGTCTCCAAGGCCGTCAAACTGCTTTCATCAGCCGGCGTCGTCGAAACACGCAAGCAGGGGCGAAACCAGTACGTCGGGATCAACCGCGACCGGCTAAACAAACCCGACCCGGTTCTCTCTATTCCACAGTCCGAGTTCCACGAACCGGTTCAGGTATTTCTCAACCAACTCGAGGAAGAAGTCGACCAATTAGTTGGCGTCGTTCTCTTCGGGAGCGTCGCCCGAGGAGAAGCAGACCGAGCCAGCGACATTGATCTCCTTATCATAGTCGAGGAAGACAAAACGTCAGCCCGGCGTGCCGTCCAGTCGATCGTTTGCGAGCTCCAGGAGACGAAGTTCGACGGGAACCGGTACGCGTTCCAACCGTTGGTCGAGTCCGTCGAGAGCGCCCGCAGAATCGGTGACCGACTCCGAGAGCAGTTCGACGACGGGATCACGTTGGTCGGGTCGGACCAACTCACGGAGATCAGAAAGGAGGTGTACGCCGATGGTGAGTAACGACATCCGGGACGATCTGGCGGCCGCCGAACGAACGTTCGAGGAGTCTCCCGAGACGATCGAGGACGGACTCGACGTCGACGACCCGGAACTGGTCCAACTTCGCCGGGCGTGCCGGCTCCTCGCAGCCGGGTCGTACCTCCTCGAGCGGGGGTACTACACGGTCGTGATCGAGTCGTCGTTCGTCG
>PUPA01000091.1 GCA_003552885.1 Natrialbaceae archaeon | reverse complement strand
GAGAGCGTCGCGATCCCCGAGCAGGTGCCGATGATCTCCCCGGCGAGTACGGCCCCGGGGATCACCGACCTCGACGGAGAGTACGTCCTCCGGACGGCCCCCAGCGACGCCCTCCAGGGGGTCGTGATGGCCGAGGTCGGCTACGAGGACCGCGGCTGGGAGACTGCGGCCTCCCTGCACCTGAACGACGCCTACGGCCAGGCGCTCGCCGCCGAGTTCGGCCAGGCGTTCGAGGAGCTCGGCGGGGAGGTCCTAGAGGAGGTGCCGTTCGAACCCGAGCAGGCCTCCTACACCTCGGCACTGGAGCAGGTACTCGCGGACGATCCGGACTTCCTGATGATCGTCGCATTCCCGGTCAGTGGTATCCAGATCTTCCGGGACTTCTACGGCGATTTCGACGAGCTGCCGATCATGATCACCGACGGGCTGATCGAGGACGGGCTCCCGGACGACGTGGACAACCCGATGGACAACGTCATCGCTACCTCGCCGGCCGCCGCCGGACCGGAAGTCGACGCCTTCACCGAGTTGTACGAAGAGGAGTACGGCACGGGCCCGGGGGTGTTCAACGCGCAGGCGTACGACGCCAGCGCCGTCCAGATCCTCGCGAACCTGCGTGGCGGCGAAAACGACGGCCAGGTAATAAGCGAGCAGATCCGCGAGGTCTCGAGCCCCGGCGGGGAGGTGGTCGGTCCGTCGAACTTCCCGGAGGCCGTCGAGCTCGCCGCCGACGGCGAGGAGATCGAGTACCAGGGCGCCTCCAGCCCCGTGGAGTTCGACGAGAACGGCGACATGACCGCAGTGGCCTACGACATCTACGAGTTCGGCGACTTCGAGATCGAGGTCGTCGACAGCATCGAGTTCGAGGCCTGAGTCGTCGGCCCTCGGATCCTCCGACGCCCCGACCTCTCGACGCGACAGGCGTCGACCGCGACGCCTTTGCCGGGACCGTTCAGCCCGCCGGCTCCCAGTTTTCGACCGCGACGCGTTCGCCGCCGGGGATCCCCTCGCGGGATTCCTCGACGACGACCCAGCCGTCGGCGAGCGCGACACTCGAGAGCACCCCCGCGCCGCTGGCCCGCGTCGGCGTCGCGACGAGGTCGCCGTCCCGTCGCTCTAAGGCCACCCGGGCGAACGTCCGGGTTCCGGGCTCGCTCGGGATCTTTCGCTCCAGGCGGGCGGTTCGCGTCGGATGTGGGGCCGGCTCGGCCCCCTGGAGCCAGGTGATCGTCGGCCGGAGGAACTGGACGGCGTTGACGATGCAGGCGACGGGATAACCCGGCAGCGCGAGCACCGGGGTATCCTCGACGACGCCGAGACAGACCGGGTGGCCCGGCTTCAGGGCGACCCCGTGGACGAGTACCTCCCCCAGTCCGTCGATCACCTCCGGGATGAGGTCGCGCTCGCCGACCGAGGAGCCGCCGGTGGTGACGACGACGTCCTTCGTGAGGTCCCGCTGGATCGCCGCCCGCAGCGCCTCTGCGTCGTCGGTCACGATCTCGCGGTAGGTCGCCCGCCCGCCCCACCGGCCGACCAGCCGGGAGACGGTCAGCCCGTTCGTCTCGACGATCTCCCCTGGCTCGGGGTCGCGATCGACCAGCTCCTCGCCGGTGGGGATCACGCCGACCGTCGGCCGGGTGGCGACGGCGACCCGCTCGCGGTCGACCGAACGCAACAGCCCGAGATCCGACGGGCGGAGCCGGTGGCCCGGTTCGTACAGCTCCTGGCCGTCGGCGACGTCCTCGCCGGCCGGCGCGACGTTCTCGCCCTCGGCGACGGCGTCTTCGACCTCGAGTTCCCCCGTCGCCTCGAGCTCGACGACGTCCTCGATCATCGCGACCGCGTCGGCGCCCTCGGGGATCTCACTCCCCGTGTGTACCCGGACGGCGCGTCCGGGCTCGACCCGCCCCTCCGTCGCCCGGACGACCGCCGGCGAGCGGGTGGTCGCCCCGAACGTGTCCGCGGCCTTGAGGGCGTAGCCGTCCATGGCCGCCCGGTCGTAGTGCGGGACGTCCACGGCGGCGGTCACGTCTTCGGCCAGCACGCGACCGTCGGCCTCGACGATCGGCACGCGTTCGCTCTCGGGCGGGGCGTCGATGACCTCCCGGAGTCGCCGACGGGCGTCGACGACTCGCGTCCGTTCCCTGAAACCTGCCTCCTTCCGCCGTCGATCCGGTCCGCTCATGTCCCTACCGGAGAGCGCCGGCGTCAAAAGCCTGCGGGGAGCCGTCGCCGAACGCCCACTGGGAGCTCGCGTCGAACGCCCGCAGGAAGAGAATCGAGGGCGGTGGCGATCGAACGAAAGCAGCCGCGACCGCGGGGTTTTTGCTGTCGGCGTCCGAATCGGCGCCTATGTCGGTGCTCCGTGACGCCCTGCGTGATCTCTCCGACGGGGTGTTCTTCGATCTGCTGGAGAGCGAGGAGGGGTATCTGCTCGTCCTCGACGTACCGGGCGTCTCCGCGGAGACTCTGGACGTGACCGTCGACGGTGGCCGGATCGAGGTCGAAGCACGCCGGCGGAAGGCGGTTCCCGGGGGCTACCGGTACCTCGAGGAGAACCGGGCGATGT
>PUPA01000244.1 GCA_003552885.1 Natrialbaceae archaeon | reverse complement strand
TGCAGGGAGCAGGATTTGAACCTGCGGACTCCTACGAGACAGCGCCCTGAACGCTGCGCCGTTGGCCAGACTTGGCTATCCCTGCTCGCACTCCCGAGTATCCGTCGCCCCGTAAAACCCCTTTCGGTTCTTCGGGTAGCGGCCGCGTCGCTCGCGGCCGTCGCCGTCGGTCGAAAGGTGGGGCGACGGCTCATCTTACAGCTGTACTGCCTCCTGTAACTCGGCGGCGCGGGACTCGATCGTCGCCGCCGCACGGTCGACGAGCTCCTCGACGGAGAACGAGCCGTCGGTCTCGACGTGGAAGACGAACGCCTCGGGGACGTCCTCGACGCGGAGCTCCTTGCCGGGGTATCGCTCCGTGAGGTCGTGGCCGAACGTCTCTGTCGGGACGAGCTCGCCCTCCTGGGGCGCGTCGCCGTTCGACGGCTCGGCGGCTGCCGGCGCGCCCTCCTCGATCACGCCGCGGACGATCCGGGACTCCTCGTCCTCGAACGCCGGCAGATCGCCGACGACCTCCACCCGCTGGAGGTGTCGGTAGCCGACGGCGACCCCGCCCTGGTGTTTGGCGTGGTCCCTGCCACGCCCCATGACGGCGTCGGCCTCGGCCTCGAGGCGTTGGCCCTCGTTGAGCTCGATGATCGGGACGTTCTCGGCCGTGGGCTGGACGAGCCCGTCGCTCGAGACGAGGTCGCCCGAGTAGGCCGTCCCCGGCCCCTCGACGTCGATCGAGAGCGTGACGACGTCGCCCTCGAGGAACTCGCCTTCGGGCGGCGTCGAGAGCGGGACGAGCCCGAGCCGGAGGGCGAGCTGTTCGTCGAACATGACCGACGAGTTCTCGATGAACCGGACGGTGTCGATCGCGAACGTCGGGACGTCCGCGATCATCGCCCGGCGGATCCCGTTGGCGAACGCGGGCGTGATCCCGCGAACCAGGAATCGTGCCTCCCGATCGCCGCGTTCGACGAACTCGACGTCGTACTCCTCGGTCATGTCAGTAGCCGCCCTTGCCTTTCGGAGCGCGCGATCCGTCGTGGGGGATCGGCGTGACGTCCTCGATGCGCCCGATCTCGATACCCGAGCGGGCGAGCGCGCGGATCGTCGCCTGTGCGCCCGGACCGGGGGATTTCTGGAGGTTGCCGCCGGGGCCGCGCACCCGGACGTGCAGGCCAGTGATGCCCGCGGCTTTGACCTCCTCTGCGACCGACTCGGCCATCTGCATGGCCGCGTAGGGCGACGCCTCGTCGCGGTTCTGTTTGACCGCCGTCCCGCCGGAGGACTTCGCGATCGTCTCCGCGCCCGTGAGGTCGGTGACGGTCATGACGGTGTTGTTGAACGATGCGTGCACGTGGGCGATGCCCCACTTGTCGTCGTCCGCCATCTCACTGACCCTCCGCGCGTTCGGGGTGGAGTTCGTCCGCGAGCGGGCTCGTCTCGTCGAACGCCACGAGCTCCTCCTCGTCGACGTCGACGACGTAGGAGGGGATCCGCCGGCGGCGGCCGTCGACGACCACGTGGCCGTGGACGATGAACTGCCGTGCCTGCCGGGGCGTGTTGGCCAGCCCCTTCCGGTAGACGACGGTCTGGAGGCGGCGTTCGAGGACGTCCTGGACCTCGAGGCCGAGCACGTCGCCCAGCCCGCCTTCCTCCCCGAGGATCCCGACTCGCTTGAGCCGGCCGAGAAACTCCTCACGCCGGCGGGAGACGACTGCGTCGTCCTGTGGCTGGGCGAGTAAGTCCCTCGACTCGCGTCTGTAAGAGCGAAGCTCCGACTGTGCACGCCAGAGCTCCTCTTTGTTCTTCAGGCCGTAGCGGTCGACCAGCGAGTGTTCACTGGAGATGCGCTCGCCCTGGAAGGGGTGATTCGGCGTCTCGTACTGTTTGGTCTTCGTTCCGAGTGGCATCTCACTCGTCCTCCGCTGCCTCCTCGGCAGCCTCCTCGCGGATCTCCTCGACGTTGACGCCGATGGTGCCCTCGGTCCGGCCCGTGGACTTCGTCCGCTGGCCGCGGACCTTCTGGCCGCGCTTGTGACGGACGCCCTTGTAGGAGTCGATCATCTTCATCCGGTTGACGTCGTGCTGGCGTGCCAACTGGAGATCGTTGCCGGTCTCGTGGCTCGTTTCGCCGCTGTAGAAGTCCCGCTGGCGGTTGTTCAGCCAGTCAGGGGTCTCCTCAGCGTAGCTCTCTACCATATCGACGACCTCGTCGATGACCTCGTCGTCCAGGCGGCCGAACGTCGCCGTGCGGTCGACGCCGGCTTTCTCGGCGATGATCCGGGCGGTCCGTCGACCGATCCCGTTCATCTCCGAGAGCGACCGCTCGACGGACTTCGTCCCGTCGAGGTCGGTCCGCCCGATCCGGACGAAGTATCGGAGGTCGTCGTCCTGTTGGGTGTCTTCCTCGCTCATGTGTTGGGTGCGTCTGTGCGTCGGGGACCGTCGGTCGACGCTCGCCGACGATCCCGTGCCGACGTCGTGGCGGGGATTCGAACCCCGGAGGCTTGACGCCACATGGTTAGCAACCATGCGCCTTGGGCCGCTTGGCTACCACGACACCGTGTCTGTATCGTCGCCCTC
>PUPA01000131.1 GCA_003552885.1 Natrialbaceae archaeon | reverse complement strand
CGTTACGGTTCGGACGCGATCGCACGGTGTACGGCCGTCCAGGCGAGGCCGCCGACCACGGAGAGGGTCGCGACCGTCGTCGCTCCGACCTCCACGGAGGCCGCATACGAGGAGACGGCGACGTCGTGTCTGAGCAGGAACCACCGTCGTTCGGGATGCCCGATCAGGACGGCGCCGTCGCCGACGGCGAGCGAGCCGATCACCAACAGCAGGCAGACGGCGACCAGCGCCGAGAGCGTCGCCGCGGCGCCGTCGACGAACGCGCCGAGCACGCGGCCGGCCGGCAGTCCGTCCGCGCGAACGGCTCCGTCGTCGCCTCCCGTGGATGCGGAACCGACCTGGCTCGCCGGTCCGGTGGCGTTCGCTCCCGCTGGTTCGTAGATCCCCACGCCCGGCCCGTCGGGGAGGGGCCCGACGCGGACGGCCGCCGGCTGGCCGATCAGGACCGACGCGAGCCGGAGGTCGCCGACCGAGCCCGCGACGTTCGCCGCGACCGGGAGGATCCAGAGTGGATTCTGCAGGGCCGCGAGCGCGAGCACGCCGGCCAGGCTCAAGCCGAGCGCCGGCGCGACCGCGACCGCGAGCATCGCGTCGCGGGCGTAGAGCGTGTCGTCCGAACGCGCGTAGGCGTACGGAACGAGCCAGCCCGCGGCCCCGATCCCGAAGGAGGGGGTGGCGCCGTACCGACGCATGAACGCGCCGTGGACGAGCTCGTGGGCGAGGACCACGCCGGCGATGACGGCGACCAGCAACGCCCCCGCGAGCAGGAGGTCCGCGGGCGAGGACGCCGTGAGCGTGACCGGCTGGACCGACTCGCCGGACAGACGCTCATAGAGGACGCCGAGGGCCGCCACGGTGCCGAAGAACGCCAGCGTCGAGCGGGCGGCGAGCCGGAGCCCGGATCCGGGGCGGACCGCGGCCCGAAGTCGGAGCGTCGGGGCGGCGTCGGAGCTCACGCACGGACGTGACCACAGAGCGATCAAATGGATGTCGATCCGCCAGCCGGCGACCGACGGCCTTAGAGCGGGTCGACCAGCCCTCCCCACACCGGATGGACGGCCTCGGTTTCGGGGCGCGAACCCATATATCGACGCCGAAAAGCGGGACAGTAAAGTGCACTGGGCCGAAGATATACGTCGATGGCCGTCGACTCTGCACCGTTTCCCCGCCCGATTCGGACGCGGCCGCGATTCGCCGGGCTGCTGGCGGCGACCGCCCTCGGGGTCTACCTGCTCATCGTCGTGGGTGCGACGACGTCGCTCACCGGCGCGTCCGCCGCCTGTTCGAGCTGGCCGCTCTGTACGGCGCCCGTCGACCCGCTGAACCAGGTCGAGCTCGCGATCGCCTGGAGCCACCGACTCGCGGCCGTCGCCGTCGGTAGCTTAGTCGCCGGCGCGACCCTCGCCGCCTGGCTCGGCGACGCCGGCCGCCGGGTCCGACTGACCCTCCTCGCGGGCCTCACGCTGTACGCCGTCCAGATCGGCGTCGGTGCCGTCACGGCGACGATGGGCCCGACGGCGCTCGTCCCCGGACTCCACCTGGCTCTCGGGATCCTCGCCTTTGGCGTCGTCGTCCTCGCGCTGGCCTGGGAGCTAGAGACCACCACGGGCTCGACCGACGACGCCGTCGACGTCGAACCCGCACCGGCCGCGACCGAACAGCCCTCCGAACGCGAGCTCCCCGAGGCGCCGGTCGCCCGGGCGAGCCTCACCGCGAGGGCGTACGTCTCGATGATGAAACCGCGGCTGATGTGGCTGCTCTGTCTGGTCGCCGCCGCGGGGATGGCCCTCGCCGCGGGGCCGGCTCTGGACACCTCGACGGTTCTCGCCACGCTGTTCGGGGGCGTACTCGCGATCGGCGCCAGCGGAACGTTCAACCACGTCTTAGAGCGTGACGTCGACCGACGGATGTCCCGCACCGCCGACCGACCGCTCGCGACCGACCTCGTTCCGGTCCGCAACGCCGTCCTCTTCGGGCTCTTTCTCACCGGAGCGTCGCTGAGCGTGTTCCTGACGATCAACGTCCTGGCGGCGACGCTCGGGCTCGTCGCGATCCTCTTTTACAGCGTCGTCTACACCCTGGTGCTCAAACCGAACACGGTCCAGAACACCGTCATCGGCGGGGCCGCCGGCGCGTTGCCCGCACTGATCGGCTGGGCTGCCGTCACGAACGAGATCGGTCTCCCCGGGCTCGCGCTGGCGGGACTGATCTTCCTGTGGACGCCCGCACACTTTTACAACCTCGCGCTGGCCTACCGCGAGGACTACGCCCGCGGCGGGTTCCCGATGATGCCAGTCGTCCGCGGGGCGACGGTCACTCGCAAGCACATCCTCTACTACCTCGCCGGGACGCTCGTCTCGGCGGCCGCGCTGACCTGGATCACCGACCTCGGCTGGCTGTACGCCGCCACGGTGGTCGTCTTCGGTGCCGTCTTCTTGCACTTCGCCGTCCGCCTGCACTTCGAGCGGACCGAAGCCGCCGCGTTCCGGTCGTTTCACGCCTCCAACGCCTTCCTCGGGGCCGTGCTCGTGGCGATCGTCGTCGACGCCCTCGCCTTCTGAGAGCCGCGTTCGACGACGG
>PUPA01000122.1 GCA_003552885.1 Natrialbaceae archaeon | reverse complement strand
CGGCTCGGTCGGACAGCCACAGAAGATCTTCGTCTCCGTCTCCAGCTGGACGTGGACCTCGAGCCCGATGACGGTGACGAGGTCCCCCTGCTGGACGGTTTGTGCGGTCATTGCACCCGGGTTCGGCTCCGGCTGTGTAAAGCCTAACGGGAGTTCGGCCACGAACCGTCGGTACGCGAGATGGCCACGAACCGTCGGGAGTTATTCCCCCGGAGCCGAAAGAGGACGGCCGCCGATGGGCCTCCGTACCGTCACAGAGCTCGCGATCGCCGCCGTCGCCCTGGGGATGGGCCTGACCCTCGCGGGGACGAACCTCGTGGCGGCGTCCTGTCTCGTCCAGTATGCCATCCTGATCGTCCTCGACCACGAGTCGGCGCGGTTCCGGGCGTTCTCGGAGGAACACGCGAGCGCGGTGTCTGCGTACAAGCTCCTGTTGTTGGTCGTCGCCTTCGGTGCCCTGTTCGTCCTCCGGTGAGGCGGTGGCTGTCGTCGACGGCGGCCACCCCCCGTCGCCCGGTCACTCGTAGGTCAACGTCATCCCGCCGTCGAACAGCAGGTCCCCACCCACGAGGTGTCGACCCAGCCGGGAGAAGCCGACGAGAAAGAGGTTGCCGACCTCGACCGGCTCCATCATCTCGGTGACCCGCGACTGTCCCAGCATCACGTCCTGGACCACCTCCTCGACGTCGATGCCGCGCTGTTCGGCGGTATCTGCGAGCTGGCTCGTGACCAGCGGGGTCTTGACGTAGCCCGTGCTGACCGAGAACGCGCGGATCTTTCCCTCTCCCTCGGCGGCGATCGACTGGGTGAGCCCGCGCAGCCCGAACTTCGAGACGTTGTAGGCGACCTTGTCCCTCGTGACGTAGTGGCCGTGGACCGAGCACATGTTGCCGACACAGCCACGGCCGTCTTCCGTCTCCCGGAAGTGTGGAATGCAGAGCTTCGAGAGGTATAGCGGCGCCCGGAGCATCACGTCGTGAATCCGGTCGTACGTCTCGATCGGAAACTCCTCGACGCTGTCGATGTGCTGGAGGCCGGCGACGTTCGCGAGGTACTTGAGGTCGCCGTGGTCCGTGGCCTCCTCGACGACGCGCTCGACGTCGTCGTCGACGGTCAGGTCCGCCGGAATCGGCTCGATCGAGCCCTCGACCCCGAGCTCGTCGGCCCGCTCGACCGTCCCGTCGAGACCCCCCTCCTCGAGGTCGGTCGCGGCGACGGTGAGCCCGTTCGCCGCGGCGACGAGCGCCACGGCACGCCCGATCCCCGAGGCGGCCCCGGTGACCAGACAGACGTTCCGGGCGGTGAACGCCCCGTCGTCGACCGTGTGAATCCCATCCCACGTCACGTCCGGCGCTGACATCTGATCCTGAGCCATCGTGTTCTATCACCTCTTCTCCAGGATCTGCCCTAAACACGTCCGTTAACATATCAACGCCCGCCTCCGGCGGCCGCGACGGGCGGCGCTCCTTCCGGTCGCGCGCCTACCTATGAGCTAAAATTATAAATATTGAAGTAATCTCATGCCTGTTGATACTCATCAACACATGATCGACCTCGACATCGACATGCGCCAGTACGACTGTCCGTTCATCGACACCACCGACGACGTCGACGTCGCGTTCTCGGCCGTCCAGTGGCAACTGGACACCGACGCGGAGAAACTCGAGACGCGCCTGATCGTGAAAGGTGACTCACGCGCGACCCTCGAGACGGGGCTACACGAGCTTCGGACTCACCGCAACATGACCGACTGTTACATCCTCTCGAAACGCGAGAACGTCGCGAAGATCGGGACGGTGATCGAGCAGACGAACGCGATGCGAACGATCCAGCGCAACGGCGGTTTCATCACCGGCCCGTTTCGGATCGAGGACGGCCGAGAGCGCTGGCACGTCGGCTTCGACGACGACACGGCCGAGGACGAGACGCTCGCCGAACTCGACCGACACAACGACTACGAGGTCGAAAGCCGCGACCGGTTCGGCGCGACGACGCTGTTCGACCTCCTCGAGAACTCCGAGGGGGCGATGCAGCTTCTGGAGGGGTGTCGGTCGCTCACCGAAACCGAACGCGAGACGTTCGAGGTGGCCTCCCGCTCGGGTTACTACGAAACCCCGCGGGGGACGACCCTCGAGGAGCTCGCCGACCACTTCGACGTCTCGAAGACTGCGGTCTCGATGAACCTCCGGCGCAGCGAACGGAAGATCCTGGACGCCGCGATGTCGGCGCTCGAAGGGCTGTACGACGAGAACGGGCTGTGAAGTACCTCGGGGTCAAGCCCCGAGGCACTCTCGCTGTATCTCGGTAGATGGACCGTGAGTCGGCTCCGAGCGGCCGTGTCGGGGGCCTCAGGCGCCGCCTTGCATGAGCAGCTGGATCTCCTCGTCCTCGGCTAGCGCCTCGGGATCGCCGCTGTCGATGATCTCCCCGCGTTCGATCACGTACATCCGGTCGACGATCTCGGGGACGTGACTCGCGTTCGACTCGGCGACTAGCACCGAGATGTCCCGGTCGATGATCTCGCGAATGTAGGATTTTAAGTTCTCGACGACGACCGGCGCCAGCCCTTCGAGTGGCTCGT
>PUPA01000185.1 GCA_003552885.1 Natrialbaceae archaeon | reverse complement strand
CGACGGTGACGGTGCCAGTCCCGTCGTCTAAGACCGCCTTCACCCGGAGGTCGTCGACGCCGTCGACCTCGCCGTGGATGCGACACTGGCCCTTCTGGATCACCCGGTTGCACTCCGGACAGCGCTGGATCAGCCCGGAGCCGTCCCGGACGGCGAGGACGTCCCCGACCAGCTGGACGTCGTAGACGCCGCCGGTGTCGACCGCCTCGCCGATCGGCATCTCGGGGGCGTCCTCGCCGACGACGACCGGCTCCTCGAGGGGCGAGACCGTCGAGAACGCAGAGACGTTCACCTCGGGGACGCCACGGAACTCCCGGACGTAGGCGTTCTCGATCCGGACGGAGGCACCCTCCTCGATCGCCGGATCGGGCTCCCAGTTGGTAAACGGGAGCCGGCCGCTGGGATCGCCGAACACGCCGCTTAGGATCTCCGTCTCACCGTCCCGGCCGTCTATCGTCCGGCGCTCACAGTCGAGCACCCGAACCGCTATCGTCCGTGCCCGATCGCCGGCGCGCAACTCGGCGAGGTCGGCCTCGCCGCCGACGTCGTACGGTACCGCCAGCGGCCCGTCCTCGCGGGCTACCGAGGTGGTCTCGCCGAGGTTGAGCTCGGGCTCGCCGTCCCACTCCCGGACCGAGGCGTTGCCGACAGTGACCGTGTCGCCCGGCGAGAGGCCGAACTCCTCCCAGGCGGTGTAGTCGACGACACCGGTCCCGTCGGCGAGACGGCCCTCGACGATGACCTGGTCTGAGCCCTGGTACCGGATCGAGCGCTTGCCGGCGGTCAACACCCGCGCCGTGACGGTCACGTTCCCCGAATCGGGGGTGATCTCGCCGACGTCGACCGTCGAGGGCGTTCCGGGGTCGGCTCCGTCGCCGTACTTGCGCCGCAGGCTCCCTCTGGCCTCGTCGATCGGCACGCTGTACTCCACGAGGTTCGCGAGATCCGCTTTGACCTCCGCTTTGTCGACGCCGAGGTCGGAGGCGAGTTCCTCGGCATGGCTGTCGAGATCCATCGATCCCACTTCGAACGGGGGCGTAAAAAACGTTCCCTGGGGGCCTCCGAGCCGGGGGTCCGACACGCGCCGCACGGACCACGTATATACCCCGTCGGCCCGAACCCGCCGTCGGCATGGCGGGCGACAGCGAAGATCCGAACGCCGACGTACAGTACCACCTCGAGGTCGGGAGCGACGACGTCGCGGCGACGGTCCTCCTCCCCGGGAACCCCGGACGCGTCGGGACGGTACTCGAGAGCTGGGACGACGGCGAGGTGGTGGCGAACCACCGGGAGTACCGGACGGCCACGGGGAGCTACGAGGGAACGCCCGTCTCGGTCACCTCGACGGGAATCGGGAGCCCGTCGGCGGCGATCGCCGTCGAGGAGCTCGCCCGCGTGGGCGTCGAGACGTTCATTCGGGTCGGCTCCTGTGGGTCGATACGGTCCGACGTCGAGGTCGGCGACCTCGTGATCACGACGGGCGCGGTCCGCCAGGAGGGGACCAGCGACGAGTACGTCCGCCCCGAGTACCCGGCGGGCGCCGACGGCGAGGTCGTCTGTGCGCTCGTCGCCGCCGCAGAGCGGCTGGGTTACGAGTATCACACGGGAATCACGGCGAGCACGGACTCCTTTTACGCCGGGCAAGGACGGCCCGGTTTCGGGGGGTTCGAGGCCGCCGGCGCCGACCGGCTCGTCGAGGAGCTCCGGGAGACGAACGTCACGAACGTCGAGATGGAGGCGAGCGTGATCTGCACGCTCGGGACCCTCTACGGGCTGCGTGCGGGGGCCGTCTGTGCGGTGTACGCCAACCGCGTCACCGGCGAGTTCCACACGGAGGGCGACGGACGGGCGTCCGAGACCGCCTCGCTCGCGGCCCACCTGCTCGCCCGGATGGACGAGGTCAAACGCGAAGCCGGTGTCGACCACTGGCACGCCGGACTCTCGATCCAGTGAGCGGTCGTTCCCCGATCGACGGGGTGGCCGCGTCGGCCCGAACTCCGGACGCGTCGGTCCGAGCCCCGGTCACTGGTTGACGTTTCGCTGTCGAGCCCCGCGCTGTCGTCTGGCTCCCATGTCGTCGACCTGTTCGGCCTCCGCGATCTGTTTTTGCATCATCCGGTGGACCGTCTCCGAGTTCGGAACGTTCTCGATCCGTAGACTGCCGGCTCTGCCGACTCCCTGGACGTGGATGTTTCCGGTGTCGAGCATCTTGTCCCACATGTCCTGTCTGTAGCTCGCGTCCTTCGCACGATTGACCAGCAGGGAATCGCTCTCGGTCGTCGACGGGGTGTTCGTGTACCGGATGAACTGTTCGTCCGTGGCCGCATACTCGATCCGGGTGTTTTTCAGGTAGTAGTATTTCCAGGCGGCGTAGCCGACCGGTGCACCGATCCCGACCAGGAGGAAGGCGAGTACGCCCCACAGAAAGCCCATCGCCCCCACGGCGAAGATCGCGGCGACGAACCCGACGACGAGCATGATCGCCACGACCTTCAGTTTGTGAAGTATCAGGCTGAGCCAGGCCGTCCGCAGGTCCTGTTCGGCGACCCACTGTAGCTCCTCGTCCGGAGGGAGCTGGTTTCG
>PUPA01000124.1 GCA_003552885.1 Natrialbaceae archaeon | reverse complement strand
CAGTTTCGCGAGGAGGCAGACGTGGCCGACGCTGGCGAGATCCTGGCCGGCGAGAGCCCGGAGGATCTCATCGCCGCCGCCGACGAGGAGGGAGAACCACCGAGGGACGACCTCGTCGAGGACGCCGAAGCCCTCGACGAGCTGTTGCTCACCGACCGCGTCGCCGGCGAGGAGTTCCTCTGGATCGACACCGACGGAGAGGGAGCCGACCCGGCGGCCGAAGCCGGCGACGATCCGGAGACGGACGAGGATCCGGAGACAGACGACGATCCGGAGACGGACGAGGATCCGGAGACAGACGACGATCCGGAAGCCGGCGACCATCCCGAGGTGGACGGCGATCCGGAAGCCGGCGACCATTCAGAGACGGACGAGGACCTGGAGGCAGACGACGACGTTCCCCTCTCGACGGCGATCGAGAGGACCCTGGAGGGCAGCGACGGGGCGGCGACGGTCGACCCACCCGGTGACGAGCCGGACGAGGCTACCCCGGAGGCAGAACCGTCCTCGGCCGAAACGGCCCGGCCCGAACCGAACGGCGAACCGTCCCCGGCCGACGCGGGAGGCGGCTCCCCCGGCCGGGACGACGAGCGGCCGGGCGCGGACGACGACGAACTATCAGGGGGAGAGCCCTCGAGCCGGACGCCGGCGGAGGAGGGCGGCTCTACCGGGGGCGTGGTACCCGAGGCGGCCTCCGAAGGCCGTCCGAGGGTCGAGGAGGATTCTGAAGGTCGTCAAAGAACCGACGAGGATTCGAAAGGCCGTCCGAGGGTCGAGGGGGACTCCGAGGGGGCAGCCAGCGAAGGGAAGACCGACCTCGTCGTGTACGACGACGGCGAGGAGACGACGGGCCTGTTCGCCCGTCTCCGGTCGTTGCTCGGCTCGCTGTTCCGGAGGTGATCACTCCGGATCCCGCTCGCCCGTCTCCATCGTCACCTCGCCGCCGGCACGGATCGCACCGTCGACCTCCGCGCCGGGGCCGAGGTCGAGGTCGCCACAGGAGACGTCGCCGAGCACCCGCGCACCCTCGGCGAGGGTCACGGACCCCTCGCGGGTGGTCACGTCGCCGTGGATCCGGCTGTCGGGGCCGACGACGACGTCCCCGCGGCCACGCAGACTCCCGAAGACGTTACAGTCGGCACCGACGTCGATGGTCTCCGCTCTGAGGTTGCCATAGAGCCGACAGTCAGCGCCGACCCGTGCCGGGGTCGACACCCGCCAGGCGTCGTCGGTCACCGTCGCCGACCGGGGAATCACGAGCGGATCCTCGTCGGGCTCGCTCTCGTCGACCAGCTCGGAGACGAGCTGCTGGGCGACGTCGTCCTCGCCGACTAAAAGCAGGTGTTTGAGGTAGACGAACAGAAAGACGATCGTCGGCATCGGGTTCCGGATGACGATCCAGCCGTTGGCCTCGAACCCCTCCTCGATGTCGACGTCGTCGCCGATGTCGAGGTCGCCGGCGACTTTCAGCTCACCGGCGACGTGGACGCGCTCGCCGAGGTAGGCGTCCTCACCGACCAGCACGTTCCCACCGACGTCACACCACATGTCGAGCCGGCAGTCGCCCTCGGCCTCGATGTCGCCGTCGAAGCGTGCGCCCTCGCCCGCGAGCACGTTTCGTCCACGAACGCCGAACTCGACGCTCGAGCGGCCGCCGACGAGGACGTCACCGTCGGTGACGAGGTCGTGTTCCCGCGCCTCGGTGCCCGAGGGGACGACCAGTTCGGTGAGCGGATCGGTACTGAGCGCCACGTGGGACCGATGCCCGGCCGCGATAATAAAAGCCGCGCGAACGTCAGACACGCGTCGGACGAAGGGCTCACGTCGTTAGAGGACGACGTCGACCCGTGAGCGACCACACCCGGGACGAGACCGTGGGTCCGCCGGCAGCCGGGAACCCGACCGGGTGGGACCCCGACTGCGAACGCTGGGAGCACGAGACCCTCCGGCGGGCGGTCGTCCACGGCGTCCGCCTGTACAACACCGGCGCGTTCCACGAATCACACGACTGTTTCGAATCGGAGTGGTACAACTACGGCCGTGGGACGACCGAGAGCGCCTTCACCCACGGGATGGTCCAGGTTGCCGCGGGCGCGTACAAACGATTCGACTTCGAGAACGACGACGGCATGCGGAGTCTCTTTCGTACGGCTCTGCAGTACCTCCACGGCGTCCCCCGGGATTACTACGGCGTCGACGTCCTCGGGGTGCGGACGACGCTGACGAACGCCCTGGCGGAGCCGGCCGCCCTGGACGGGTGGCACATCGAGCTCGACGGGGCGCGACCGAAAGCGAGGCCGGAAGAGTACGAGTACGCCGACCGCCTCGAGTGAGTCCCGCCGGTGGACGTCCGGGTGAGACCGAGCCCCGTCCGTCGGCGCTCCAGCGATCTGAGGGTTTTTATCGGTGAAGGGGCTACACGGATTACGTGTCTTCAGTCCCCGCCCGAGCAGACCCACACGGGTGCGATGACGGAGCGGCGAACCCGGACGCGTGACAACCGAGATCCGCCCGGCACGAGGGTTAGCCGGCCGACGCGGCACGCCGCCACGGAACGAGGCCGGACGTTAGTGTTCCGGGCGTACATTT
>PUPA01000034.1 GCA_003552885.1 Natrialbaceae archaeon | reverse complement strand
GGAGGATCCGCTGGGTTGGGGACTGGGGTGGAGGATCCGCTGGGTTGGGGACTGGGGTGGAGGATCCTCGATGGAGTGGGACGTGCTCGACGGAAATCCGTTGGGGGATGGGGAAAGAGTGGGGGTGTGGGGGATGGCGACTGCCCATCTCGCGTCGCCGGTTCCGGCTACGAACCGGTGTTGATTAAAACTGGTTGCCAAAGGATTAGATAGTCTCGGAAGAAACACTAATGAGCTAGAAACCGTGGTCGGCGACGCGGGGCCTGGCGACGATGTGTGGATCTGTGACTCTCGCGTCGCTGTCTCCGGAGTCGGCGTGGCAGTCGACGGAGGACGCGGCGGCCGCTCGCCGGGTCGGGGGGTGGGGAAAAGTTGGGGGGGATGGCGACGTTCCGTCGCTGGTCGCCACGTGAACGGATGGGAGGAGCGAGTATAAGCATGCTCTCTAATTCGCTAGAGTCAATTCTGGAAATGTCTAATCAGATAGAGTCACTGTCGAACGTCAGCTCGACGAGCTTGCGCTCGGCAGCCCGGAGGTGGTAGTGGTACGTCGGCGGCGTGATCCCCATCGACTCGGCGAGACGTTCGCCCGTGCTCTCCCGGGGCCACTCGAAGAAGCCGCTGTAGTGGGCGGTCTGTAGGGCCTCCAGCTGGCGGTCGGTGAGCACGTCCGCGAGGTCGCGGCCGAGCGCCGTCGACGAGGGATCGTCCGTCGTCTCCCGGCGGGCGAGCAACTCCGTGCCCGGGTACCGCTCGTCGAGTTCCTCTATCAGCGTCCGGGGGTCCGCCCGCCGGGGCAGAGAGAGGACGAACGTCGTCTCCCCGTCGGCCGCCGTCGCGCTCCGGAGTCGCGCGTCGTACTCCCGGAGGATCTCGACGAAGGGGGTCCTCGAGGCGACGATCTCGTACGGACCCGAGCCGTCCCCGGAGACCGTCGAGGCCGAATCGACGGTCGCCAGCCGCTCGGGAAGCGAGCCGACGGCCTCGCTCGTGGGGCCCTCGACGTAGTAGACGAGCCGGTCGTCCTCCCGGTCGACCGCGCCGACGAGCGACAGCTCCCCGCCCAGGGTCACAGACAGCCGGTTCAACAGCAGCCGATCGGCCGAACACCGGAGCTCGAGCTCGATGCGGCCGTCGGTCAGCATCGACCGGGTCCGCTCGACCGACCGGATCGCGTGGCCGACCGTCTCCCCGAGCTCGACCAGCACCTCCCGTTCGCCCTCGGCTATCGCGTCCGCGACGGTGGCGTGGAGAACGAGGACGCCGTGGGCGCGGTCGTCGTCCACGAGTGGGATGGCGAGGACGGTCTGGTAACCGTAGGTCAGCGCCTCCCTGCGCCGTCTCTCCCAGTCCGGATCGTCGAGTGCGTTCCGGACCAGCCGGTCCTGACGGTCCTCGAGACACTGCTCGACCAGCGCGAGCTCCGGGGCGTCCCGACCTTCCTCCCGGAGACGGTCGACGTACGTCGCGTCGATCCCCGCCCACGCCGTCGGGGTGGGCGGATCGGCCTCGGCGCTCGCGACCCACGCGAACAGATACCGGTCGGTCTCCGCCAGCCGATCACAGACCGCCGTCTCGATCTCCCGGCGCGTCGAGGCTTTCGTCACCGCACGGTTGATGTCGCGAACGACCCGGTTGGCGTGGTCGAGGCGGGTGAGATCCTCGTTTTTCCGCGTCAGCGTCCGCTCGCGCTCGCGGAGCAGCTCCTCGCGTTCGGCCCGGTCGAGGGCGGCCTCGGCGTTCGCCGAGAGGATGTAGAGCAGCTCGGTCATCGTCTCGTCGAAGCCGTCGATCCGCTCTGAACACGCCAGCAACACGCCGTGAGTGCCGAGGGGGACGATCAGCTCGCTGCGGGCGAACGGCGCACCGGTCGGCCGTTCGGTCACGTCTTCGTGGTAGCGTGACTCACCCGCCGAGAAGGCCTCCCAGACGGAGCTTTCCCCGCGTTCGAAGTGTTCTTCGAGGGCGCCGGCGTCCTCCGAAGAGACGACGTGTTCGAGGCGACCGGCCGTCGGCTCGAAGCTGTACGCCGCCACGACCGACACCTCGAGGACCTCCGCCGCCGCCTCGACTGCGGTGCGGTACATCTCGGCTTTCGTCCCCGCGCGCATCAGCTCCCTGGTCGTGTCGTGGAGCGCCGTCAGGGTCCGTTCGTACCGCAGTTCGTTCTCCCGGAGCTCCGCCCGCGTCCGGTACTGGGAGACCGCGTTCGTGATCTGGTTTGCGAGCAGCGGATACTGCTCGCCGCCCGCTTCCTTCCGGAGGTAGCCGGTGACTCCCGCCGCGATCGCCTCGCTGGCGATCTCCTCGGATCCCCGTCCGGTAAAGAGGATGAAGGGCAGCTCCGGGTCGCGCTCGCGGACGGCCCCGAGTAGCGCGAGGCCGTCGACTCCCGGCATCTCGTAGTCGCTGACGATGCAGTCGACGCCGCCGTCTTCGAGTCTGTCGAGGGCCTCCCGGGCGTCGGTCGCCGTCTCGACGACGAGCGATCCGGACTCCCGCTCGAGCAGCTTCGCAGCCACCGCCGCGAACTCCGCGTCGTTGTCGACTACGAGGGTCGTGATCGGTGCGGTCATGGGTTCGATTCTTCGCGGT
>PUPA01000081.1 GCA_003552885.1 Natrialbaceae archaeon | reverse complement strand
TCGATCAGTCCGCGGACGTCCCCCGAAGCGGTCCCCGGTAGAGTCGGCCGAACGCCTGCCTGCGGAGGGTGGCGACCGCCGCGTCCTCCTCCCGCTGGAACGTCGCCGCGACGGCGTCGCCGGTCGGGCCGACGTGCCACACGACGCGGTCGACGTTCGGGTGGCCCGCCTCCACCACCTCGCCGTCGTGGGACGCCCGCCAGCGGTCGTACTCCGCCCGGTCGCCGACGGTGACCGAGAGCAGGCTCGCGAAGACGGCGTCGCGGGCGGTCTCGACCACCGCCGACGTGACGCGCTCGTCGTACTCCGCCCCGTCGAAGCCCATCGCGCGAGCGACCTCCCTGACGGTCGTCTGCGCGGCGACCCCGGCGGCCTCGTGCCACTCGCGGGCCTCCTCGATCGACGCCGGCTCGAGCCGTCCTCTCGTGTGCATGAGTCGCGGTGTGGGCTCCGTCCGTTAGACGGTTTCGTCCCCGTCGCACATCCGCCGGGTCAGCTCGCGGGCCTCCGCGAGGACGGCGTCGAGCTCGTCCTCGTCGGCGGCGAGCGACCCCCGTCCCACGCCCCGGCTCCGCTCGGCGAGCGCGTCCTCGAACCGGGGTGGGTCCTCCCCGCCCGCCGGCGTCTCGACCTCCTCGGCGTGTTCGCGGACCCGTTCGGCCAGCTCCGGGGGCCGACACGCCCTCCAGTCGGGGACGTGTCTCTCGAGCCACTCGCGGTGGTCCTCACGCCCGAGCGACGCCGTTACGGCCAGGTGGTTCGCGAGCTGGACGCCGTCGATCGTCCCGACGCCACAGACCGGACAGACGTATCCCATACGCGGTGGTACGGACGCCGATGGCAAAACGGCCACGACCTCGGCCGCGAAGCGTACGGCCCACGGTCACGCGCGCCGGACGCCGGTCACCGGCCGTCGGCGTCGGACGGCAGCTCGAGGAGCATGACGATCGCGTCCTCACCGTCGTCGTAGTAGCCGGACACCCGCCGCAGCGGGTCGAAGCCGAACCGCCGGTACAGCCGCCGGGCCGGCGCGTTCGACTCGCGGACCTCGAGTCTGACCGACCGGACGTCGCGGGCGGCGACGGACGCGAGCGCGGCCGAGAGCAGTGACGACCCCACCCCGTGACCCCGGCGGTCGGGGTGGACGGCGACGTCTTTCACGTGGCCGATCGGGGTGGCGTAGTGGTCGACGACGTCCGCGATCACGTACCCGACGACCCGTCCGTCCAGCTCGGCGACGAGGAAGCCGGGCGTCCCGAGAAAGCGCTCGAAAGCGTCGTACGGCCAGGGCTGGGGGAACGAGACGTTCTCGATGCGAAACACCGCGAGCAGATCCGCCCGCTCGGCCCGCCGGAGCTGGGGACCGTCGTGGTCGGTCGCCGGGAGGGTCACGAGGGTGCTATGCCCCCCGGAAACAAAAGCTTCGCCGGTGGTCCGTCCGGGGTGGGGTTTTTGATCACCCCGCGCATACCGGTGGTAGATGAGCGACCGACGTTCCCATCGCCGGGAGTCGCCGACGGACAGGGAGTCCCCCGTCGGTGCGCCGGTCGTCCGGGGCGACGAGTCGGTGACCGGGAGCCGTGCCGGGGAGGCCGTCCGGTTCGACCCCGAGGATCCGACGAGCCTCGAGGCGGCCGCCGAGCACGTCGCCCGCTTTGCCGCCGCCGGCGCCGGCGACGACTACCTGTTCGTCCTCCGGGGGGCGGCGGCCTGTGCGGCGCTGGTCCGGGGGGTCGGCTCGTACAAACTCGCCGCCGAGCGGGCGAGTACGGTCGGCGGTGACGAGGTGACGGTCTCGTTCATCCGCAAGTGGGCCCGGGTTCACGACCTCCCCCGGTCGGTCAGGAGGCAGGTCGCCCGCGGCGAGATCGCGCCGACGGCAGCCAAACACGTGGCCCGTCTGAGCGGCGAGTCGAGGCTGTTGCTCGCGTTCGCGATCCTCGACGGGGAGCTGACCGTCCGGGAGGTCCGGGAGGTCGTCGGGGCCGTCGACGACGGCCGAGGGCTCCGGGAGGCCCTGGCCGGGGTCGACGTGACCCTCGGACGCGTCGAACTCGACCTCCCGTCGGAACTCTACCGGGAGCTCAGACGCGAGGCCGCCCTCGCCGACGCCGCGCCGGACGACGTCGTCGCCAGGGCGCTCGGCGCCTATCTCGAGTGAACAGAAACGCTTAACCGCCGGACGCCGATACGGATGAACGAGGGCCGGTAGCTCAGTCCGGCAGAGCGTCTGGCTTTTAACCAGACGGTCGCGTGTTCAAATCGCGCCCGGCCCGCTTTTGCTCCGAGCAATTACGCGAGGAGCAAAGCGGCCAGCGGGATTTGAACGCCCGGAAGTCACAGCGCGAGCGAAGCGAGCGACCGTCTTCCGAAGTGTTCAACTCGCGCCCGGCCCGTGCAACGAACCACCTCTCGAGAGAAAAGTACGGTGCACCCGTCCGTTCACGACGCTGGTGGACGCAGCTTCCCGGACTCACCCTCGCACGTCTCGCTCACGATCCTGGCCGGGCCAGCCAGCACGGGGGCTCACTCCTCACTACGAGAACCGACGTATCGGAGAACGAGCCAGACTGGGATCACACTCGCAAGCAGGAGAACCGAG
>PUPA01000226.1 GCA_003552885.1 Natrialbaceae archaeon | reverse complement strand
GTGCTGTCGGTCGAACTCCACGTTCACACGGAGCTGTCTTACGACGGGCGCGATCCGGTTCCGTTGATCCTAGAGCAGGCGCGGGCCGTCGGCCTCGACGCCGTCGCGATCACCGACCACGACGAGATCGACGCGGCCCACGAGGCCGTCGCGCTGGCCCCCGAGTACGGCCTCGTGGCGATCCCGGGCATCGAGGTCTCGAGCAAGGCCGGCCACGTCCTCGGGCTCGGCGTCGAGGAGGCGATCCCCCCTGGACTCCCCTACAGGGAGACCCTCACGCGGATCCGCGAGGCGGGCGGGCTCGCCGTGATCCCACACCCGTTTCAGGAGTCGAGACACGGCGTGATGGCCCGGATCGGCCGCCAGGAGCTCGCCACGGCCGACGCGATCGAGGTGTACAACTCCCGGCTGCTGACCGGACGGGCGAACCGACAGGCCGAACGGTTCGCCCGGGCCCACGGGCTCCCGATGACCGCCGGCAGCGACGCACACATAAGCGAGATGGTCGGCCAGGCGGTGACCCGGGTCGGGGCCGAGGAGCCGACCGTCGAGGCGATCCTGGCGGCGATCGCCGACGGGCGGACCTCCGTCGAGGGGAAACGAACCCCCTGGCGGATCAGCTTCCAGCAGGCCGCCGGCGGGGCGAAACGGCGCGTGGCCGCCCGCCTCCAGGAACTGCTCTGATGAGTCTCCGGGGGACGACGCCGGCGACGGTCCGCGCGGCCATCGACGACGCCGACCCCCTCCCCGGGACGTCCGGCTTCGCCGGCGTCGCCGACGACCGGCTCGTCAGGGACGTCCTCGGGCGCGTCCCCCTCTACGTCGAACGGGACGCCCTGGGAGCCGACGCCGCGACACGGCGTGCGTGGGCGTTCTCGCCGACGGCCCTCGCGGAGCCGGTCCCCTTTCCGGCCGGATCGATCGCCGACGGCGACGGGCTCCGGCGACGCTGGCGGCTCCCCGACCCCGAGCCCGAGGGTGACCACGACCGGGCGCTCGATCGGCTCGAGCGGGCGTTCGACGTGGCCACGGCGGCGATCGACGCCGACGTCGCGGTCGCCTTCTCCGGCGGCGTCGACTCCGCGCTGGTCGCCGCTGCGCTCGAGGCGCCGTGTTACGTCGTCGGCTTCCCGGACAGCCACGACGTCGAGGCCGCACGAACCGCGGCCGCGGCGATGGACGCCGAACTCGAGGTCGTGACGGTCGACCACGCCGACTTAGAGCGTGCCGTCCCGACCGTCGCCCGGGCGACCGGACGGACCGACGCGATGGCCGTCTCGATCGCGCTCGGGCTGTTTTTCGCCGCCGAGCGGGTCGCCGCCGACGGCTTCGACGCCCTCGCGGTCGGCCAGGGAGCCGACGAGCTGTTCGGCGGCTACGAGAAGGTCGCCCGCCTCGACGAGCGCGTGGAGGCCGACACCGTCCGCGGAGCGGTCCGCGAGCAGCTCACCACCCTCCCGACACAGCTCCCCCGGGACGTCCTGGCGATCGAGGCCGCGGGCGTCGAGACGGTCGCGCCGTACCTCCACGACGCGGTCGTCGAGGCGGCCCTGGAGCTGCCCGAGGCGCTGCTCGTCGACGGCGAGGAGCGGAAAGTCGGACTCCGGCGGGTCGCCGCCCGCCGGCTGCCGGCGACGGTCGCCGGACGGGAGAAGAAAGCCGTCCAGTACGGGAGCCTGATCGCCCGCGAGCTCGACCGGCTCGCCCGTCGGGCGGGGTACAAACGCCGGATCGACGACCACGTTCGGCGCTACGTCGAGTCGCTGCTCGAGGAGGGATCGACGTGAGCCGGCGGCCCCGGGCGTGACGGTCAGTCCCCGCCCAGGGCGCCGTCGACCACCGAGACGAACCGGTCGACGAGCCGGTCGCCGGCCGAGGGGGTGACCTCCTCGAGCAGCCGGCGGATCTCGGCCGGCCGGACGGGTTCGAGGACGATCCCACCCCGGACGTGGCGTTTCTCGACCAGGTCGGCCTCGACGAGCCGGTCGAGGTGCCACTGGAGGGTGCTCCGGGCGATCCCGACGGCCTCCGTGACCTCGTCTGGGCGGGCGCTCTCGGCTGCCAGCAGGTACCAGAGCACCTCCCGGCAGGTCTCCCGCCTGGCGAGGGCGACCGTCGTCCGCTCCCAGGGGGTGTACGTCGGGGGGTAGTAGTGGGTCCGGCCGTAGACCGGCTCGTCGACGATCCGGTCGGTGCTCAGCAGTTTCCGGACGTGGTACTGGACCTGTCCGGCCCCCAGGTCGAGCTGCCGGGCGAGGGCGTTGAAGTGGATTCCGGGATTCGCCTCGATGTGCTCGCGTATCCGGTGGCGCGTCTCGCTCATGGTCGTCACGTAAGGTCACGACGCTCACTATCCTCCCCCCTTCGACGGTTTTCACCACGTGGGAATCGCGGGAATATACCCCGATCGGTCGACGCCGGTTCGATCGTCGGTGGGTCGACGCCGGTTCGTCGTCGGTCACTCGATCCCGAACCGGCCGGGGGCGAGCGACCAGTCGTACCGACGGTACCGGACTTTCGGGGTGGCGTCCGCCGGTACCGGCCCGTATCGACGGAGATGTCGGTAGATCCCGCGTCGCCCCCCGAAGTCCCCGCGGTACCAGAG